>NZ_JBSFJX010000010.1:90829-129747 GCF_053598275.1 Streptomyces sp. NPDC001156
CCTGACGGCACGCCGGCTCGTGGTGTTCCTCGCCTTCCTGACGGCACGCCGGCTCGTGGTGTTCCTCGCCTTCCTGACGGCACGCCGGCTCGTGGTGTGCCCCGCCTTCCTGACGGCACCCCCGCTCATGGAGTCCCCCGTCTCCCCGACGGCACCCCCGGCCGCGGCACCCCCCAGGTCCGCGGCGGTCATCCTCAGCACCGTGAGTCCGGCGGCGGCTGGGGCGAGCTCAGGGGTGCGCCGGTGGCCACACAGGCGTCGCAGGCCGCACCGCCCGGCCGTGCCACGCCGCGTCTTCCCCACCAGCGGTCGCAGTTCGGCGGCCCCCGCCAGGACTACATCGACGCCTTCGACCAGGACGACGACGTCTTCACGCCCCGCCGCGGTGCCGCCGGTCCCGTTCCCCTTACCGACGACCGCCGTACCGGAACGGGCACCGGGACCGACGACACGCCGGAGACCGGGGTCGAGGAGGAGCCGCGCAAGGCCAGGAGCAAGGGGCGTACGTTCGCCGGGATCGCGGCCGCCGCCGTCACGACCGTGCTCGCGGTGGTCGTCGCCGGCCAGTTCGTGAACGGGCGGGACGGCGCACCCGCACGGTCCTCGGCCGCCACCGACCAGGCCCGCGACACGCATGGCTACGCCACCCGCGGCAACGGCCGCCCGACCCCCTCCACCTCGCCCGACGCGAAACCGCTGACGTACGAGCAGGCGATGGGCGAGAAGTACCCCCTCAGTGCCACGCTGAAGGGCTCCGGGAAGTTCTTCGCGGTCCCCGGTTTCGCCAAAGCGCCCGGCACGGGGCAGAAGTACACCTACCGCGTGGATGTGGAGAAGGGACTCGGCCTCGACGGGGAACTGTTCGCGCAGGCGGTTCAGAAGACGCTCAACGACGACCGCAGCTGGGCCCACCACGGCGCCCGCACCTTCGAGCGCATCTACTCCGGCAAACCCGACTTCGTGATCACGCTCGCCAGCCCTGGTACCACCGCGGCCTGGTGCGCCAAGTCGGGACTGGACACGACGGAGGACAACGTCTCGTGCGACTCGGCCTCCACCGAACGCGTGATGATCAACGCTTATCGCTGGGCGCAGGGCTCGAAGACGTATGGTGACAAAATTCACGCCTACCGTCAGATGCTGATCAACCACGAGGTCGGCCACCGCCTCGGGTACGGCCATGTCAGCTGCCGGAAGGACGGCGAGCTTGCGCCGGTCATGCAGCAGCAGACGAAGTTCCTCGATCACGACGGAATCCACTGTCTGCCCAACCCCTGGCCCTTTCCCAGGAGTTGACAGGCAGCACTTTGGCCGCGTTGACATGTGCGCGGAGTTCGTTCATATTTCTCACCATGTCGTCCCGTCACGCCCTCAGCCGCGCCGCCATCGAGCTGGCGCTCATCGGCGTGACCTCGCTCTGCGTGGCCGACATTCACTGTTGCTGACGCCGCCCCAGGCGCTCGCGTCGCGATCTTGACCTTCTGCGTGACCTTTCGGCACTTCCGATCGGTTCACGGTTTTCCGACGGCTCGGCGCCTGGCAGACGTGTGCTCATCTCCGTCTCACCATTCGTTCACTTGTCTCGTAGATCGAGACGCGCCTTCGAGAGGTCGTCATTCCGATGCGTCAACCGTCCGTCATAGCGCGCCGCCTGGCAGCGGCATCCGTCGGCCTGGCCGTGGTAGCGGGCGCCGCCGCCTGCGGGCCGAAGGACAACGGTGTCAAGGCTGCCGGTGGCGACTCCGCGCCGCACAAGGGCGGCACGCTGACCGTCCTGAACTCCGACCCGCAGCAGGACTTCGACCCGGCGCGCCTGTACACCTCCGGCGGCGGCAACGTCCCCTCGCTGGTCTTCCGCACCCTCACCACCCGCAACCGCGCGAACGGCGCGGCCGGCGCCAAGGTCGTCCCGGACCTCGCGACCGACACCGGGCGCCCCAGCGAGAACGCGACCGTGTGGACGTACACGCTGAAGAAGGGCCTCAAGTTCGAGGACGGCACCCCGATCACCTCGGCCGACATCAAGTACGGCATCGAGCGCTCCTTCGCCCCCGAACTCTCCGGCGGCGCCCCCTACCTGCGCGACTGGCTGGTCGGTGCGGCGGACTACCAAGGCCCGTACAAGGACAAGAAGGGCCTCGCCGCGATCGAGACCCCGGACGAGCAGACCATCGTCTTCCACCTGAACAAGCCCGAGGGTGAGTTCCCCTACCTGGCCACGCAGACGCAGTTCACGCCTGTACCGAAGGCCAAGGACACCGGAACGAAGTACGAGGAGCACCCGGTCTCGTCGGGCCCGTACAAGGTCGTCGAGAACCAGAACGACGGTGAGCGGCTCGTTCTGGAGCGCAACACGAACTGGTCGGAGGACGACCAGCGCAAGGCCTACCCGGACAAGATCGACGTACGCTCCGGGCTCGACTCCTCCGTGATCAACCAGCGGCTGTCGGCGTCCCAGGGCGCGGACGCCGCCGCGGTCACCACGGACACCAACCTCGGCCCGGCCGAGCTCGCCAAGGTGACCGGCGACAAGGAACTGGCCTCGCGCGTCGGCACCGGCCACTTCGGCTACACGAACTACATCGCGTTCAACCCGACGGTCAAGCCGTTCGACAACGTCAAGGTGCGGCAGGCGATCTCGTACGCCATCGACCGTTCGTCGGTCATCAACGCCGCGGGCGGATCCGCGCTGGCCGAGCCCGCGACGACGTTCCTGCCCGACCAGAAGTCCTTCGGCTACACGCCCTACGACCTCTTCCCGGCGGGCGCGGCGGGCAACGCGGCCAAGGCCAAGGAGCTGCTCAAGGAGGCCGGGTACCCGAACGGGCTGACGGTCACCCTGACCCACTCCAACAGCAAGGACTTCGAGACCAGCCCGGAGATCGCCACCGCGATCCAGGACGCGCTCAAGCAGGCCGGCATCACTGTCAACCTCCAGGGCCTGGAGGAGAACGACTACAAGGACAAGATCCACAACGTCAAAACGGAGCCCGGATTCTTCCTCGCCCACTGGGGCGCCGACTGGCCGTCCGGCGGCCCGTTCCTCGCCCCGATCTTCGACGGCCGGCAGATCGTCAAGGACGGCGCGAACTTCAACACCGGCCTGCTGAACGACACGTCCGTCAACACCGAGATCGACGCGATCAACAAGCTGACCGACCTGGACGCCGCCGCGAAGCGGTGGGGCGCCCTGGACAAGAAGATCGGCGAGCAGGCCCTGACCGTGCCGCTCTTCCACCCCGTCTACAAGCGCCTGTACGGCAAGGACGTCAAGGACATCGTGATCAGCGACTGGACCGGTGTGCTGGACATCTCGCAGGTCGCGGTGAAGTAGCGCCGTGAGCGAGGCACTTGTCGCCTCTCAGGCCCCCGGGACGGACACACCCGTCCCGGGGGCCTCGGGGGCCCGTCTGTTCTGGCGGCGGCTGCGGGCGCAGCGCGTCGCCCTCGTCGCGGCGGCCGTCGTCGCGCTGCTCGTCCTGGTCGCGCTCGCCGCGCCGCTGCTCACCGCTCTCGAGGGCCAGGACCCGACCACGTACCACCCCACGCTCATCGACTCCGCCCGCGGCGGCGTCCCCGTCGGCTCCTTCGGCGGCGTGAGCGCCGACCACTGGCTCGGTGTCGAACCGCAGACCGGCCGCGACCTGTTCGCCAGGCTGGTCTACGGGGCGCGCATGTCACTCGGCGTCGCGCTCGCCGCGACCGTCGTACAGGTGGCCATCGGGGTCACGATGGGTGTCGCCTCCGCGCTCGGCACCCGATGGGTCGACCAGCTGCTCAGCCGCGCCACCGACATCATCGTCGCCATGCCGCTCATGATCATGTCGCTGGCGCTGCTCGCGATCGTGCCGTCGAGCTTCCCGCGGCCCGTCCTGGTCACCCTCGTCATCGGCCTGATCGCCTGGGGCAACATCGCCAAGATCGTGCGCGCGCAGACGCTCACGCTGAAGGGGCTCGACTACGTCTCCGCCGCCCGGCTCAGCGGCTGGGGCACCTGGCGGATCGCCCGTCGCGAGCTGCTGCCCGGTCTGGCCGCGCCCGTCATCACGTACGCCGCGTTGCTCGTTCCTACGAACATCTCGACCGAGGCGGCCCTGTCCTTCCTCGGCGTGGGCGTGAAGCCCCCGACACCGTCCTGGGGACAGATGCTCACCGCCGCCGACGTCTGGTACCAGGCGGCGCCGCAGTACCTGCTGCTGCCGGCCGGCGCCCTGTTCGTCACCGTCCTGGCGCTGACCGTCCTCGGCGACGGCGTGCGCACGGCGCTCGACCCGCGCGCGGCCTCCCGTCTGCGGATCGGCACGGGCCGCAAGAGCGAGGCCAAGGCAGACAAGGAGAAGACGGCATGAGCGGTCTCGGCGGATTCGCCCTGCGCCGGGCCGTCGGCGCCCTGGTCACCCTGTTCGCCATCTCGGTGATCATCTACGTGGTCTTCTACGCCACCCCCGGCAATGTCGCCCAGATCACCTGCGGCCCCCGCTGCTCGCCGGAGCAGGTGCACCAGGTGGCGCAGCAGCTGAAGCTCGGCGACCCGCTCTACCTGCGCTACTGGCACTTCCTCGAGGGCCTCTTCGTCGGCCAGGACTACTCGACGGGCACGTCGGTGCAGCACTGCACGGCGCCCTGCCTCGGGCTCTCCTACCAGAGCGACCAGCAGGTCCTGGACATCATCCTGACCAAACTGCCCGTCAGTCTGTCGCTGGTCCTCGGCGCCATGGTCCTGTGGCTCGTCCTCGGCGTCGGCACCGGCATGCTCTCCGCGTGGCGGCGCGGCAGGCTCACCGAGCGGGTGCTGACCGGCATCACCCTGGCGGGCACCGCCACGCCGGTCTTCGTCATCGGCCTGGTCCTGATGATCGTCGTCTGCGGCGAGCTGCAACTGCTGCCCTTCCCGCAATACGTGAACTTCACCGACGACCCCGAGCAGTGGGCGTGGAACCTGCTGCTGCCGTGGTTGTCGCTCGCCCTGATCGAGGCCGCCTCGTTCGCCCGTCTGACCAGGGCGGCGATGCTGGAGACGCTCGCCGAGGACCACATCCGCACCTTCCGGGCCTACGGCGTCGGCGAACGTTCGGTCATCGGACGGCACGCCCTGCGGGGCGCGCTCGCACCGGTCATCGCGCTGAACGCCAACAACGTCGGCTCCGCCGTCGGCGGCGCGGTGCTCACCGAGACGCTCTTCGGCCTTCCCGGCATCGGACAGGAACTGGTGCACGCGGTGGCGGTCGTCGACCTGCCGGTGGTCGTCGGCATGGTCCTGGTCATCGGCTTCTTCGTGGTCATCGCCAACGCCGTCGCCGACGTGCTCTACGCGGTGGCCGACCGACGGGTGGTACTGACATGAGCGACTCCAAGGCTGCGCCGACGCCGCTGGTGGAAGTGACCGATCTCGCCGTCGAGTTCGGCGATCTGCGCGCCGTCGACGGCCTCTCCTTCCGGCTCGCCAGGGGCGGCGCACTGGGTCTGGTCGGCGAGTCCGGTTCGGGTAAGTCCACCGTCGCCTCGGCGCTGCTCGGGCTGCACCGCGGTACGGGCGCCGTGGTGCGCGGCTCGATCCAGGTCGCCGGGACCGACGTGACACGGGCCTCCGACGACGAACTGCGGCGGCTGCGCGGCGGAAAGGCCGCGATGGTCTTCCAGGACCCGCTGTCGTCGCTGGACCCCTATTACGCGATCGGCGACCAGATCGCCGAGGTCTACCGGGTGCACACGCGAGTGTCACGGCGTGCGGCACGCGCGCGTGCCGTCGAAGTCCTCGACCGGGTGGGGATCCCGGACGCGGTACGGCGGTCCCGTTCGCGCCCGCACGAGTTCAGCGGCGGTATGCGCCAGCGGGCCCTGATCGCCATGGCGCTCGCCTGCCAGCCCGAGCTGCTGATCGCCGACGAACCGACCACCGCGCTGGACGTGACCGTCCAGGCCCAGATCCTCGACCTGCTGCACACGCTGCGGGAGGAGACCGGGATGGGGCTGCTGCTGGTCACGCACGACGTGGGCGTCGCCGCCGAGAGCGTCGACGAGGTGCTCGTCATGCGGCACGGCAGGGTCGTCGAGCACGGCCCGGTCGCCACCGTGCTGGGGGAGCCTCGCCAGGAGTACACGCGGGAACTGCTGGGCGCGGTGCCGCGCGTGGACGTGCCCAGGAACTCGCCGGGCTCCGCCTCGGACGAGATCGTCCTGGAGGCGGTGGGGCTGCGCCGTGAATTCGGCCACGGCTCACGGCGCTTCGCCGCGGTGGACGACGTGTCGCTGGCGCTCCGGCGCG
Source organism: Streptomyces sp. NPDC001156 (assembly GCF_053598275.1). Taxonomy (NCBI): domain Bacteria; kingdom Bacillati; phylum Actinomycetota; class Actinomycetes; order Kitasatosporales; family Streptomycetaceae; genus Streptomyces; species Streptomyces sp. NPDC001156. The sequence continues at coordinate 97,095 of NZ_JBSFJX010000010.1, forward strand.
GCGAGACCCTCGGCGTCGTAGGCGAGAGCGGCAGTGGGAAGACCACCCTCGGGCGCATGCTGGTCGGGCTGCTGCAGCCAACGGCCGGCGAGGTCCGCTACGAGGGCGGTGTGCGGACCGGGGTGGGCCCGGCCGTGCAGATGGTCTTCCAGGACCCCGTCTCCTCCCTCAACCCCCGCCGCAGTGTGGGCGAGTCGATCGCCGACCCGTTGCGGGCACGCGGGCTCGGGCGCAGCCAGGAGTGGGGGAGGGACGAGCAGAGCATCCGGCACCGCGTGCGGGAACTGCTCGAACGCGTGGGGCTCGACGGGGCGCACTACGACCGCTACCCGCACGAGTTCAGCGGCGGGCAGCGGCAGCGCGTCGGCATCGCCCGGGCGCTCGCCGCCGACCCCCGGGTCATCGTCTGCGACGAGCCGGTCTCCGCGCTCGACGTCACCACCCAGGCCCAAGTCGTCGCCCTTCTAGGCGAGTTGCAGCGCGAACTCGGCCTGTCGCTGGTCTTCGTGGCGCACGACCTCGCCGTGGTGCGCCAGGTCAGCGACCGGGTCGCGGTGATGCGCCAGGGACGGATCGTCGAGTACGGTCCTGCCGACGAGGTGTACGAGTCGCCCCAGGACCCCTACACCAAGCAGCTCCTGGCCGCCGTCCCTGCCCTCGATCCGGCCGTGGCGACCCAGCGGCGCAGCGCGCGCAGGGAGTTGGCGACGGCGTGAGACCCCTTCGTGCGAACGGCACGGGACCGGCCCGCTTCGCAACGCAAAGTAGTCCCCTGGTCCCCTAGCGCGAGCAAACGCGGTCCGCGCGGGAAAGTTACGTCCGTTCACCCCTTTTGGTGGCGCGATGGACAACCGTCCATCGCGCCACCGGCATATCCGCATACGTTCGTCCCGCTGCGAGCCGCCGGGGTCAACGACGGCTCGAATACGGGAGATCGGGGGTGCACTCGTGCGGATCGGACTGGTTACGGAGGGTGGCTACCCGTATGTGAGCGGTGACGCCAGGCTCTGGTGCGACCGGCTCGTGCGCGGGCTCGGGCAGCATGAGTTTGATCTCTACGCACTCAGCCGCACAAAGCGGCAGGAGACCGACGGCCGGCTCTCGCTGCCGCCGCAGGTCGTCGGGGTGCGGACGGCGTCGCTGTGGACCACGGAGGATGTCGCGCCCGCTCACGGGCGCCGGGCCCGGCGGCGGTTCGCCGAGGCGTACGGGGAGTTGGCCGCCGCACTCTGCACGGCACCCGAGCCGGGCACACCGCAGAACGCGGCGGAGCCGTTCGGCCATGAGGCGGACCGTTTCGGCAGTGCCCTGTACGCGCTCGCCGAACTCGCCCGTGACGAGGGCGGGCTGACCGCCGCCCTGCGTTCCGAGACCGCCCTGCGCGTCCTGGAACAGGCCTGCCGTGCACCGCACGCCCTGCGCGCCGCGCGGACGGTGCGCCTCCCCGAACTGCTCGAGGTCGCCACGCGGATCGGACGCGCCCTGCGCCCCCTCTCGCTCGACTGGTACGAGGACGACGGGCTCGGCGCGGCAGATCTGTGCCACGCCACCACGGGCGGCGCGGCGGCCCTCACCGGACTGCTCGCCGGGCACTTCACGGGCGTGCCGCTGCTGGTCACCGAATACGGCGTACAGCTTCGGCAGCACTACTTGAGGGCGCCAGAGGCGTCGCCGACCGTGCGTGCGCTGCTCGCCCACTTCCACCGGCGGCTGGCCGCGGAGGTGTACCGGAAGGCGGCCTGCATCACCCCCGGCAACACCCACTCCCGTCGCTGGCAGGAGCGGTGCGGCGCCGACCGGTCCAGGCTGCGCACGGTCTACCCCGGTATGGAGGCGTCCCGTTTCACAGAGGTGGGCGAGTCGGCCGACCGCGCGGACCCCGGCACGGTGGTCTGGGTGGGCCGCATCGAACCCGCCAAGGACCTGATCTCCCTGCTGCACGCCTTCGCGGAGATCCGTAAAGAGGAGCCGCGGGCCCGGCTGCGGATCGTGGGGGCCCCGGCGGACGCCGAGGGCACCGTCTATCTCGGCCACTGCAGGGCTCTCGCCGCGCAGCTGTTCCCCGACGAGGCCGAGGGCGTGCACTCCGTGGGCGACAACCCGGTGTCCTTCGAGGAGATCGGCGGCCCGGAGGTGCCGGACCTGGCGGAGGCCTATGCGGGCGGGGCGGTCGTCGTCCTGTCGAGCGTCGTCGAGGGGTTTCCGATCGGCCTGGTGGAGGCCATGTTCTGCGGCCGTGCGACGGTGTCCACGGACGTGGGCGCGGTCGTCGAGGTCATCGGCGGTACGGGGCTGGTCGTCCCGCCGCGCAACCCGCGGGCACTCGCGGAGGCGTGCCTGGCGCTGCTGCGCGACCCCGAGCGCCGTGAGCGCCTCGGCGCGGCCGCCCGCGCACGCGCCCTGGAGCTGTTCACGGTCGAGCAGAACGTAGCAGCATTTCACTGCATTTACCTGGATGTCGTCTCCCATGCGCCGGTACGGCGGGTGGTCGTGGACGACGCCGGTGAACCGCTGCCCTTCGGAGCGCCGGCGGAGTCCTGTCTGCCGGGCCGCTGGACCGAGGTGCGGCGGCCGGGTTCCGGACCGCGCTGGGCGTGGGAGCCGGGCGACGCGACCGCACCCGGAAGCACCACCGGGCACCTCCAGGAACCCGTTCCGGCAGCGGAGGGGGCGCGATGAGCGACGTGGGGGAACTGGACCGACCCGGCGTACCCGGCAGCCCCGGCTCCTGGGATGGACGGTCGGAGGAATGGCTGGACGGGGCGTGGGAGCGAGCCACGGGCGAGGAGGGGGAGGCGGAGACGTCCGGGAGCGCGGACGAGGCGGTTGCGGACGGCGAACACCACAGCCGGGCCGACGGCCGGACGGAGTCCGTCACGAAGAGCCCCACTTCGGTGGCTCAGAACACCACTTCAGCGGCCCGGACCCTCGCTTCGTCGGCCCCGTGGGACTCCGACGGCGGATCCCCGGCCGGGGCGGACACGGAGTCCCGCGCGCCGGAGCGTGCGCCCGGGACCAGCGACACCACCAGTCCGGCACCCGCCGGGAGTGCCCTCCGGGCCGGCGGGCCCGCCGGCCGCCGTGCCGGCGCCGACCCGGTCAAGGCACTCATGCACCGTCACCGCGACCTGTGCGAGCGCGCCGTCGACCCGCTGGAGATCGCGGCCGGTCTGGAGGCGCACGGGCTGACCGACCGCGCGGCCGCCCACTACCGCCACCGGGACGTGTTCTCGCTCGCCGAGGAGATGTACGCGCGCGTGCCACGCGGCGGCGACCGGCCACCGCCACGCACCGGCCCCGGCGAAGCGCCCAGGGAACGCCGGGCGTGGGCCGTCCTCGCCCTGCTCCCGGGCGCGCTGGGCACGGCCACGGTCATCGGGTTGCGGTTCACGGAAGGCGGTGTCCGCCTCGCCGTCGCGGCGGGGGGCGCGCTCGCCGTCGTGTTCGGTCTGCGGGCGGCAGTCGCTCGCGGCCCCTTGCGCGCCCCCGCGCACGCCACCTCCGGCGGCGCACGCGCGGCGACGTACTCGCTCGTCCTCTACACCCTCCTCGGCGACGGCCTGCTACGCGCGGCACTGGACGGCGGCCCGCACGGCACTTGGCCCCTGGCCACCGGCCCGGTTCTCGCCCTGATCCTGGCCTGCGGCCCCGCCGCCTGGTGCGCTCGCCTCTTTGCCGTACGCGCCGGCCGCCGACTCCGCGCGAGCCGCGGTCTCGCGGAGTTCGCGTCCTCGGTGACCCCGCTGCTTCTCGGCGTCTTCGGTCTCTTCCTGTGTGCCCTCGGCGCACTGCTCGCACTGTGCGGAGCGCTGCTCGGCGAACCCGCCGCGTACGCCGGAGCCGGCGCGCTGGGCGGCCTCCTCCTGCTCGCCCGGCTGCTGGTCGCGCGCGGCTTCGTCCGCGGCCCGGCGTTCGTCCTCGGCACCGCGGCGATCGCCGAGGCCGCGGCCCTGGCCACGGTCTTCGCCGCCAGGCTCCCGGGTTGCTCGGTCCTGGACGCACCGGTCCGGCACCTGGCCGACGCCTGGGGCGCGGACGCCGTCCCCGCCCTGGTCTGCGCTCCCGCGGCCCTGGCCCTGTTGATCCACGCGATCCGCACCCTGACCCGGGCCTCGGCCCATGTACGGCCGCCCGGTTCACCCTGAGCCCCCGGTTCCCGGCACCCCACCTCCGACGCCATGAACCAGGACCGCCGCCCGGGGCCTCGCACCCGGGCCCCTTCTCCCGCGGGGCCGACACCGCGGGCCCCTCTCATCCCACGGCATCACCCCCGAAGGAGAAAGACAGATGATCACCTCCCGAACCGGAGAGTCCGCCCCGGGAGCCGCCCGATGAGGGTCCTGCTGATCGGAGCCAACGGATACCTCGGCCGGTTCGTCGCCGACCGCCTGCTCGCCGACCCGGCCGTGCAGCTCACCGCGCTCGGCCGCGGCGACGACGCCGATGTACGGTTCGACCTCGCCTCGGGCAGCCCCGGCGCACTCACCCGGTTCCTGGACGCCGTGCACCCCGGGGTCGTCATCAACTGCGCCGGAGCCATCCGCGGCGGCGCCCGCGATCTCACCCGGCACAACACCGTGGCCGTCGCCACCGTCTGCGAGGCCCTGCGCCGCAGCGGCTGCGGGGCCCGCCTGGTGCAGATCGGCTGCGGCGCCGAGTACGGCCCCAGCCAGCCGGGATCCTCCACGGCCGAGGACGCCGTACCGCGTCCCGGTGGCCCGTACGGTGTCAGCAAGCTCGCCGCCACGGAACTGGTCCTCGGTTCGGGGCTCGACGCGGTCGTGCTCCGCGTCTTCTCGCCCGCCGGCCCCGGTACCCCCGCCGGATCGCCGCTGGGCCGGCTCGCCGAGGCCCTGCGCCGCGCCATGCAGTCCGGCGACGGCGAGCTCAAGCTGGGCGGTCTCGGTGTCCAGCGCGACTTCGTGGACGTCCGCGACGTCGCCCGCGCGGTCCACGCCGCGTCCCTCTCCGCCGCCCAGGGTGTGATCAACATCGGTTCCGGCCGGGCCGTGCGCCTTCGCGACGCGGCCGCCGTCCTGGCCCGCGTGGCCGGCTACGGCGGCAACCTGCACGAACTCGACGGGCCTCCCGTCCCGGGACGGCCCGCCATCGGCCATCCGCGGCACGACCCGGAGCACGTCGTCCCGGTCGCCTACCCCTACCCGGACGGCTGCGGCAGCTGGCAGCAGGCCGATGTCCGCACCGCCCGCGACCGGCTCGGCTGGCGGCCTCGGATCAACCTCGAGGAGTCCCTGGCCGACATCTGGATGGAGGCGGCATGCCGCATCTGATCAGCACCACCGCGGGCTCCACGAGCACCGGGCTGGGTGTCGGCCTCGGGATCCCCGGCTATGCGCACCCGCTCGTCGCCCCGCTGGAATGGGGTGAGCTCACTCGGCCGGGCACCCCGGTGCACTGGGCCGTCCTCAATGTGAGCGGCGGTCCCGGAACATGCCCGGACCCGCACTGCCTGGAGGCCGCGGGACAGCTGCGCAACGCGGGCGTCCGTGTACTCGGTCACCTCGACGTCACCTACGGCGCCCGCACCTTGGACGAAATGCTCTCCGACGCGCATCGCTATCTCGACTGGTACCGGGTCGACGGCTTCTTCCTGGACCGCTGCCCGACCGAACGTTTCGCCCTCCCCGAGGTCCGCCGCACGGTCACCGCGCTCCGTGCGCTCCTCGCCCCCGGGCACATCGTTCTGGGGCACGGCACCCACCCGTATCCCGGGTACGCAGAGAACGCCGACCAGCTGGTCACGTTCTCCGGCTCCTGGAGCGACTACCGGTGGTCGCAGGTGGCCGAGTGGACCGCCGACTACCCGCCCGAGCGTTTCTGCCACTTCGTGCACGGTGTGCCCCGCAGCCACCTGGAGGAGGCGTTGCGGATCGCGCGCTGGCAGGGAGCCGAGACGATCTGGTTCACCGACCGCTCGGACCGGGGCGGCCGCACCGTCCCCTGGGAGGCGATGCCCGGCTACTGGGACGAAATTGTCTCGCGCCTCGGAACGGGTGTCTCGGAATGAAGGAGGGCGTGGCAGTGTTACGGGGAGAACAACCGTAGTGATTGACCGACCAACGGAGTCCCCGTGTCGCTGCCACCCCTGGTTGAGCCGGCTGCCGAGCTCACCGTAGACGAGGTCCGCAGGTACTCCCGCCACCTGATCATCCCCGATGTCGGGATGGACGGGCAGAAGCGGCTGAAGAACGCGAAGGTGCTCTGTGTGGGCGCGGGCGGTCTGGGCTCGCCCGCGCTGATGTACTTGGCCGCGGCCGGCGTGGGAACGCTGGGGATCGTGGAGTTCGACGAGGTCGACGAGTCGAACCTGCAGCGGCAGATCATCCACAGCCAGGCCGACATCGGCCGCTCGAAGGCCGAGTCCGCGCGTGACTCGGTCCAGGGCATCAACCCTTACGTGAACGTGATCCTTCACGAGGAGCGGCTCGAGGCCGACAACGTGATGGACATCTTCAGCCAGTACGACCTGATCGTCGACGGCACGGACAACTTCGCGACCCGCTACCTGGTCAATGACGCCTGCGTGCTGCTGAACAAGCCGTACGTGTGGGGTTCCATCTACCGCTTCGACGGCCAGGCCTCCGTCTTCTGGTCCGAGCACGGCCCCTGCTACCGCTGCCTCTACCCGGAGCCCCCGCCGCCGGGCATGGTCCCGTCCTGCGCCGAGGGCGGCGTCCTCGGTGTGCTGTGCGCGTCCATCGGCTCCATCCAGGTCACCGAGGCGATCAAGGTCCTCACCGGCACGGGAGAGCCGCTGGTCGGCCGACTGATGATCTACGACGCACTGGAGATGCAGTACCGCCAGGTCAAGGTCCGTAAGGACCCCAACTGCGCTGTCTGCGGCGAGAACCCGACCGTCACCGAGCTCATCGACTACGAGGCCTTCTGCGGCGTCGTCTCCGAGGAGGCCCAGGCTGCGGCCGCCGACTCGACGATCACTCCCAAGCAGCTCAAGGCGTGGATCGACGACGGCGAGAACATCGAGATCATCGACGTCCGTGAGCCGAACGAGTACGAGATCGTCTCCATCCCGGGCGCCCGGCTGATCCCGAAGAACGAGTTCCTCATGGGCTCCGCCCTGGAAGGTCTCCCGCAGGACAAGAAGATCGTCCTGCACTGCAAGACGGGTGTCCGCAGCGCGGAGGTCCTCGCCGTCCTGAAGTCGGCTGGCTTCGCGGACGCGGTCCACGTGGGCGGCGGCGTGATCGGCTGGGTCAACCAGATCGAACCGCACAAGCCGGTCTACTGATCATCGGTCTCGCTGACCAGCGGGACTGAAGAAGCCCACGGCTCTGACCAGTTCAGATGCCGTGGGCTTCTGCCGTTGTCGGTCGGCCTCGGGCGGCCCAGAGACGGCCCGGCGCCCACCCGGGCATCCACTGCAGCCGCTGCCAGCCGGAACTCCCTGGGCACAGCGGCGTTCACGGTGGTGTGATGCACCTGGCCTCGGCGACCGAGTCCAGCGCCTGCAGGTACCGGGCAAAACGCCGGTGCTCGGCAGGTTCCTCGTCTGTTCCCTGATCCAGGGTCAAACGTCTACCAGGCCGAGCAGGCCGGCGGAGTCATACCGGACGAGTCAATCGGCAGGAGGGGGCACACGCGCCCCCTCCTGCCCGTGCAGGGTCCTGACGGAGGTCAGGGTGACTCAGTAGCGGAAGGGGCGCTACAAGCGCCCACCCCTCGGAGCACCAGCCCCTCGAACGGCTCGGCTCGTTCCTGCCGTTCGGCCGCCGGTCCGAAAGAGACGGCCTGCTCCGAGACCGTTCCGGCGACGAAGTTCAGCATCCAACTTCTCTTCTCCAGTCCCCGAGCGTCCTGGGTGGTGAACGATTGCTGCCCCATCTCGCGCCAGCCGCGGCCCTTCAGCCCGGCGACGACCTTGGCGACGGCCTCCGGATCCGGCTTGGTGCCGGTCCGTACGATGGCACCCACCTCGCAGGGACTGAGCAGCTCCTTCGCGGCGATGAAGCGCGGTGGCCCGAAGTCCCCGGCGGCGAGGGCCGCCCGGATGTCGTCCTTCACCGCGTCAGGGGTCACCGTCGCCTGGTCTGCCGCCACCGCCGAGCGGCCCCCCCGGCTTCCGCTTCCCCACCTGAGCCGCCGCAAGCTGTCAGTACCACGGCCGCCACGATCACAGCCGCAGCCGTCCCCACCCCGCGCATCTCTCTCCCACCCCATAGATCACACATGCAGCGGCGGAGTCTCTCACAGGGCCGCCGCGAACTCGTCGGCGCGATTACCCGTGCTGTGTCTGCCATCGCGGCACTTGGCGGTGGGGCCGGGCGTCCTGCGGCTCGACCAGCCGTTCCGGTGGCGAGGGCTGCGGGTCCCCGCGGGTGACCCGAGTCCCGTCGTCAGGAGCAGACCTTGCCGTCCTTCGGGACCGTTCCGTTCAGCAGGTACGCGTTCACCGTGGAGTCCACGCAGCTGCTGCCGCTCCCGTAGGCGCCGTGTCCCTCGCCCTTCCAGGTGAGCTCGACGCCGACCCCCTCGCCCAGGCCGTCGGCCATCTTCCGGGCGCCCTCGTAAGGTGTTGCCGGGTCCCCGGTGTTGCCCACCAGCAGTACCGGTGCCGCTCCCGGGGCACTGACCTTCGGATGGTCGAACTGCCCGGCCACCGGCCAGTCGTGGCACCAGCCGGCGGTGTCCCAGCCCAGGAAGTCACCGAACACGGGCGAGATCTTCTCGAACTCCGGCAGCAGTTCCTTCGTCTCCTGCGGCGTCGGCCGACGTCTGTCGTCGAGGCACGATATGACTCGCTGCGAGTGCGTCGTCGTGCCGTAGCGCCCGGAGGCGTCCCGTTCGTTGTAGTTGTCGGCGAGGCTCAGCAGTGCGGAACCGTCCCCGGCCTGGGCTGACTGGAGCGCGGCGGTGAGCGCGGGCCAGCTCTCCTTGCTGTAGAGCGGCAGCACGATGCCGGTGAGGGCCAGGGACTGGTTGAGCTTGCGGCCGGACGAGGTCGGCAGCGGTTTCGCGTCGATCCGCTTCAGCAGGTCCGCGATCTTCCGGGAACCCTGCTTGGGGTCCTGGCCCGTCGACTTCAGGTAGTCGTCGAGAGCGCGCTGGAAGCCACGGGTCTGGTTCTTCGCGTGGCCCACGCTGTCGGCGGTCGGGTCCACGACGGCGTCCAGCACCACCCGCCCGACATTCTTCGGGAACAGGTGGGCGTACACCCCGCCCAGTTCGGTGCCGTAGGAGATTCCGAAGTAGTGCAACTTCTGGTCGCCGAGGACCTGTCGCATCAGGTCCATGTCGCGTGCGGTGTCGGTCGTCGAGACGTGCGAGAGCAGCTTCCCGGCGGCCTTGGCGCACCCCTTGCCGAAGGCGGCGGCGTCGTCGAAGTACGCCTTCTCCTCGGCGGCGTCGTCCGGGGTCACGTCGATGCTTTCGGCGGCCTCGATCGCCTTGTCGTCGCGGCAGCGTATGCCCTCGCTGGCACCGACCCCGCGCGGGTCCCAGCTCACCAGGTCGTAGCGCTCATGGAGTTTGGCGACCATGCTCCCGTACGACGGCATCATCGAGATGCCGGAGCCTCCGGGGCCGCCGAAGTTGAACACGAGGGAGCCGATGCGCTTGCCTCCGGTCGCCTTGGAACGGATCAGCGCCAGACCGATCGTCTCGCCTCCCGGCTTCGCCCAGTCCAGCGGCACCTCGAGTGTCGCGCACTGCCAGTCGCCGCCGGGCGCAGGTGCGGTTTTGCAGCGGCCCCACTCGAGCTTCTGGGAGGTGAGCGAGGAGGGCAGCTCAGAGGAGGCCGCCGGACGTGACGCCGCGGACGGACGGGATCCGCCCTTCGCATCGTCCGCGCCGGAACCGGAGCCGGCCGCGCCGCTGCCGCAACCGGTCAGCAGTAGCGCGGCTGCGACCGCGGCGGTCCATTGTGCGAAACGTGGCATGTGCACCCCCCTGACGAGCTCCCCGCACGGAGCCGCGGGGAGCAGTCAGGCCATAGTAGGCGGGTCGGGCGGAGCCCATGCCCGCTTGTGGATAACTGTCTGACCTGCGCCTTTGCTGTGCAAGAGGGGCTGGTCGATCTGCCGGTCGGGACGCGGGGCCGGTCCTGCTAGGTGCAGACCGTGCCGGCTGCAGGAACCTTTCCGTCGAGCAGGTAGGCGTTCACGGCGTTCTGTACGCACTTGTTTCCGCTGTCGTAGGAGCCGTGTCCCTGGCCCTTGTACGTCAGCACGACTCCGACTGCCTTGCCCAGTGCCTGCGCCATCCTGTACGCACCCTCGTAGGGAGTGGCCGGGTCGCCCGTGTTGCCGATCACCAGCATCGGCGGTGCGCCGGGTGCGCTCACGTCCGGGTGGTTGGCGGCGCCGTGCACCGGCCAGTTGGTGCAGCTGAGCATGCCCCAGGCCAGAAACTCCCCGAACACCGGGGACGCGGCCCGGAACAGGGGCAGCTTCGCCTTCACGTCGGCGATGCTGTACCGCTGTCTCTCGTCCGCGCAGTTGATGGCGATGTTCGCGGGGATGAGGTTGCTGTAATGGCCGCTGTCGTCCCGCCCGTTCAGCGCATCCGACAGCAGCATCAGCACCTTGCCGTCGCCGGCGTACGCCTGCTGCAGGCCTTGGGTGAGGTACGGCCAGAAATCCTTGGAGTACAGGGCCTCGGCGATGCCGTTGAGGGCAGCCGTCTGGGTCAGCTTGCGGGAGCCGACGCCGGGAAGGGGCTTGCTGTCGAGGCTTTTCAGCAGTTTGAGGATCCGGTTCTGGACGTCCTGCGGCGTCTTGCCGATCGGGCACCCCGTGCTCCGCGAGGTGCAGTCTCGGACGAAGTTGTCGAGCGCGAGCTGGAAGCCCTTGGCCTGGCCCAGCGAGCTCTGCTCCGGGTTCTGCGTCGGGTCGACGACCGCGTCGAGCACAGCCCGCCCGACCTTATGGGGGAACAGGTGTGCGTAGACGGCGCCCAGTTCGGTGCCGTAGGAGATGCCGAAGTAGTGCAGCTTGGCGTCCCCGAGCACTTGGCGCATCAGGTCGATGTCGCGGGCCGCGTCGGTGGTGCGCACATACGGCAGCACCTTGCCGGAGTGAGCCTCGCAGGCCGCGTTGAAATTCTTGATGCTGTTCAGGTACGCCTTCTGCTCGGCCGCGGTGTCGGGTGTCGCGTCCTGCTGGAAGAACGTGTCCAGTTGGCGGTCGTTCTCGCAGAGCACGCCCGCGCTGCGGCCGACTCCACGGGGGTCGAAGCTGACCAGGTCGAAGCGGGTGCGCAGGGCCGCGTAGTCCTGTGCGAAGGCGGGCAGCGCGGTCACCCCGGAACCTCCGGGGCCGCCGAAGTTGAAGATGAGTGATCCGATGCGCTTGCCCGGGCCGCTGGCCGTCACCCGGATCAACGCGAGGTCGATGCTTCCACTGTTGAGGTTGTTCCAGTTCAGGGGCACTTTCAGGGTGGCGCACTGCCACCGGCCGCCGTTGGGCAGGGGCGCGGGGGCGCTGCCGCCGCCCTCCGATTCGGACGGTGCCGGACAGTCCTTCCAGTCCAGCTTCTGGTTCGACCAGTTCAGCGCCGGGCTGGACAGCGCCACACTCGTGGTGGCGTTGGCGCAGCCCGTCAGCAGCGAGGAGACGAGGACGGTGGTGGCGGCCATGGAGAGGGCGCGGATCCGATGAGGGTTCGGCATGCTCCCATCGTGGGGCTGGACCACCTGGGACGCTCACGCTGCGAGCCGTGCGGGTGAGTTCGGGCGATGTGGAGGGCGTGGCGCGTTGCGTGCGGCGGGGCAACGCGCGTGTGCCCCGCCGCACGCAACGCGCAGCTCTAGAGCGAGCCCTTGCGCGTCAGATGGTTGAAGAAAAGCCATCCCGGCAGCACCGGCAGCCACAGCGTCAGGAGCCGGTACAGCAGCACCGCGGGCGCGGCGACTTCCTTGGGAAGACCCACGGCGATGAGACCGACCGTCAGGGTGGCCTCCACCGCGCCCACGCCGCCCGGGGTCGGAGCGGCCGAACCGAGCGCGTTGCCCGCGAGGAAGACCACGGCGACGCTGGCCAGGCTCAACGTGCTGGTCTCCTCGTGCCCGAACGCCCGGATCGAGGCGTCCAGGCACATCACGAAGCAGGCGGTCAGCAGCAGCATGCCGCCGATGCCGGTGATCAGCTTCTGCGGGCGCTGCAGGACGTCGAGCATGCGGGGCACGACGCCCGCGAACAGCGACCTCACGCGCGTGACGACGAATTTCCGCATGAACGGCACCGATGTGACCACCAGCACGAGCACGGCGACCGTCAGCAGACCGGCGATGACCGTGCGGGACGGCGACAGGGACGGCGTCTTCTCGGTGCCCGTGAGGTAGCCGAAGGACAGCAGCATGAGCACATGGCAGCCCAGTCCGAACAGCTGCGACGCGCCGACGCTCGCCACGGCGAGGCCCGGCCGCACGCCCGCGCGCTGCAGGAAGCGCGTGTTGAGCGCGACACCGCCGACCGCCGCGGGCGCCACGATCTTCACGAACGACCCGGCGACCTGGGCCGCCGCGGTGCGCAGGAACGGCACCCGCTCGGGCACGAAGCCCAGCAGCGCCATCGCCGCGGCGACGTAGCTCAGCGCCGAGAAGAACACGGCCGCCGCCACCCAGCCCCACTCGGCGTTGGCGAAGAGGGGGCCGAACTCGATGTGGGTGAGCTGCGTCAGCAGGAAGTACGCGCCGATGGCGCCGGCCATGAAACTGATCAGCGTGCGCGGCCGCACCCGCTCCAGCCGGGCCGGCTCGACCGGCGCCTGCGGCCTGATGCGCAGCACCTGATGACGGATCTGGGTGAGCAGGTCCTCCTCGCGGGCGCCGTCGATCGCCTCGTCGATGGCCCGCTTCTCGGCCCGCTGCTCGGCGCGTACGGCCTTCTTGTCGGGCTTGTCGAGGGCGACCCCGGTGCCTTCGCGGTCCTCCTCCAGGCGGGCGGCCTTGGCCTGCCTGGATGCCTCCAGGACTTCCTCCCGCTCACGCTGGGCCCGCTCTCGGGCCAGCTTCCTGAGCGTCGCCCGTGTGGAGCGGGTCAGCGCGATGGGCTGCAGCATGGGCAGGCAGTCGGCGACCGCGTCCGGGCCGAGCACGCCGACCGCGGAGGCGACCGACCGCTCGGCTCCCACGCGCAGTCCGAGTGTGGTGAGCAGCTGCGCGATGTCCATCCGCAGCACCAGGTCGCCGGCCGCGATCTCCCCGTTGCGCAGGTCCGTCAGGATGACGGCGCCGGAACGATCCACCACGATGGCGTCGCCGGCGAGCCGGCGGTGCGCGATGCGCCGCGACTGGAGCGCGCGGACCTGCTGCCAGGTGTCGCGCAGCAGTTCGTCGGTGATCTCCTCGTCGGACAGCTGGTCCAGGGTGCGGCCGCCGGTGTGCTCGTAGACAAGCATCACCGCGTCGGGACCGAGCTCCGAGGTCGCGATCAGCTTGGGCGCGTTCGCGCCGGCGGCGATGGCCGCGTAGGCGAGCAGCGCCTCCTGCTCCAGCGCCTGGCGCAGCGACTGCAGGCTGCGCCGGGTGGTGATGCCGCGCAGCGTCAGCTGCCGCCACACGCGGTAGAAGAAGCCCTGGGCCTGCTGTTCGCGGTCGACGACGGTGACGTCGAGGGGCGGGCCGTCCTCCAGGGTGACGAAGTAGCGGCGACCGCGGTCGCCGCTGTCCGTCGTGTCCGGCAGGTCCTCTCGCGCGGCGCTCACGGGGCGGAAGCCCACGGTGCGCAGGCCCGCCATCAGCGTCCGCCCGGTCGGCTGCACGTTGGGCGAACCGACGGCGTAGAGCGTCCCGGCCGCGACGCTCCAGCCGATGAGCACCGTAAGGATGATCGAGAACGGTGTGGTGTAGCCGGTGACCAGCATCGAGAAGGCGTCGAGCAGCAGCACGACCCACAGCACGGCGCGCCAGCGGGGTCTGCGTGACATGCCCACGGCCGTCATATAGGCGATGACCGGTGCGAGGTAGCCGTGCACCGGGTCGGTCAGGGCGTGGATGTCGCCCGGGGAGGGTTGGGTGAGTGCCTCCCGGATGGACGGCGGGGCGCCCCTGGCGACCCATAGATCCGTGGCGAGCGTCACCCCGTGCGCGAGGACTGCCGCGAGGACGCCGTCGGCGATGCGCAGCCCGTCCCGCTTGATCAGCCGTTCGATCGCGAAGGCGACCGGCACCAGCAGGACCGCGATGCTCGACGCCAGACCCGCGATCTTGATCAGTAGATCGGGTGCCTGGCCCGTGCCTTTGTTGATGTCCTGTTCGAGCCCCGAAGTGGTTCCGTGTGCGAACGCGGCGATGGCGAGCAGCACGGCGATCGCGAGCACGCCCACCAGCAGGCGCATGAGGTCGGAAGGCCGGTGCACGCGCGCGGGGAGCAGCGGTTCGTCGCCCTCGACCTCGTCGTTGTGGGCGTCGGCACAGTGCTCGTCCGACTCGGACCGCGGCCTCGGGGCCGCCACACGGGGCTCCTCGTTCTCGTCCGCCGTCTCGCGCGAGGCCCCGTCCTCGGCTGCCTTCTTATACGCCGTTGCCTCGTCGTCCGCCTGCTTGTCGGCATGCGGCTTCTCGTCACCGGGGCCGGAGTGCGGGCCCACGGAGTCGGTGTCCGGGCGCGACGAACCCGCAGAGGTGCCCGCCGCGTCGTCGGGGTGCACGCCCTGCTGCTTCATCGTCTCTTCTTGATCTCGTATCACCAGTCACCGCCCGCACGATGGTGGCACGTCTTCCCGACACTCGGGGGCATCAGGGTGCAAATGCGGGGGCGCACAGTCTGCCCGAAGCGCCGCGCCGGGGCGAGGGATACGCCCCGTCACTCTCACCTCACATTGTCGGTGCGGTGCGGCAGGATGGGTCGGATGAGCGAGGAGAGTCTTCCGGCGGACGCCCTGCCGGACTACGCGGAACGGGTCCTTGACGTGGCCGAACGCATTCCGTCCGGGCGCGTGATGACGTACGGGGACGTGGCCGAGTGGCTGGAGGAGGGCGGTCCGCGCCAGGTGGGCCGCGTGATGGCGCTCTACGGAGGAGCGGTCCCCTGGTGGCGTGTCATCCGTGCGGACGGCGTCCTGCTCCCGGGCCACGAGCTGGAGGCGCTGGGCCACTATCGCGAGGAGGGCACCCCCCTGCGCGAGGCCGGCCGCGCCACCGACGGCCATCTGCCACGGGTCGACATGAGACGGGCCCGCTGGGGCGGCGACGAACACGCGGAAAGTCACACGTGACAGCTTCCGGCATCGTGCGGGCCCAGAGGCAACCCGTGGCTCGTCCGGGGGAAGTCCGGCACATCCGTGACATGCCGTACGTTCGTTCAGCGGGGGGCATGAGCGACCCGACGGGCGCGCCGGACCGGGGGGAAGGACTGCTTCCGCGTTTGGCGCGGGCGTAGCGTCGACGGCGCGCATTCCTCTCATCCCGCGGCCACCGCCCGCCGCGCGCGGCCGTCCTCCGACCCGTCGCCCGACCACGACCCCTCGACGACGGCGCCCCGCGCCGACAGTGACAAGCCCGAGTACGACCACCAGGACCGGCGAACCACGTGAGCTCCTCTTCCTCCACCAGGCGCCTGCCGCACCCCCAGGTGCGGCAGGGGAGCCGTGGCGCTTACCGACTGGTGCGTACCCCGCCCGTCCGGGTGGACCCCCCTGTGCTGGACGCAGCACAGCGGGCCGTGGTTGACCACGAGGCCGGTCCGCTGCTCGTCCTCGCGGGCCCAGGCACCGGAAAGACGACCACGCTGGTCGAGTCCGTCGCCGCCCGGATCGCCCGCGGCGACGACCCGGAACGCATCCTCGTGCTGACGTTCAGCCGCAGGGCCGCCGTCGACCTGCGCGACCGCATGGCTCGGCGCACCGGCGCGGCGCACGCCCCGCAGGCGACCACGTTCCACTCGTTCTGCTACGCGCTGGTCCGAGCCCACCAGGACAGCGACCTGTTCGTGGAGCCGCTGCGACTGCTGTCCGGCCCCGAACAGGACGTGGCCGTGCGCGAGCTGCTCGCCGGTCAGCCCGACCTGGAGCGCCTCGGGCTCGCCCATGTGCGCTGGCCGGACGAACTGCGCGCCTGTCTGACAACGCGCGGTTTCGCCGACGAGGTGCGCGCCGTGCTGGCCCGCACCAGGGAACTCGGCCTCGGCCCGGACGCCCTGCGCCGCTTCGCCGAGCGCATCGGCCGTCCCGACTGGACGGCCGCGTCGGCCTTTCTCGCCGAGTACCTGGACGTCCTCGATCTCCAGGGAGTGATCGACTACGCGGAGCTGGTCCACCGCGCGGTGCTTCTGGCTCGCCGCCCGCAGGTCGCCGAGTGGCTGGCCGCCCGGTACGACGCGGTGTACGTGGACGAGTACCAGGACACCGATGCCGCGCAGGTACGCCTCCTGCGGGCGCTGGCGGCCGGTGGCCGCACCCTGGTGGCCTTCGGCGACCCCGACCAGTCGATCTACGCGTTCCGGGGTGCCGACGTCGGCGGCATCCTCGAGTTCCCCCACACCTTCCCGCGCGGAAACGGCGCTCCGGCACCGGTGGAGGTCCTCAGGACCTCCCGCCGCTCCGGTGCGGCTCTCCTGGCCGCCACCAGGCTGCTGACCCGGCGCATGCCCCTGACCCGGCTTCCGGCGGAGAAGGTGCGCGCCCACCGTGAGCTCGCCGCGGTACGCGACGGGGGCCGTGTGGAGGTCTTCACCTACCCGACGCCCGGAACCGAACTCGACAACATCGCCGACATGCTGCGCCGGGCACACCTGGAGGACGGCGTGCCGTGGGGCGAGATGGCCGTTCTGGTGCGCGCCGGAGCCCGCACGATCCCAGTGGTCCGCCGCGCCCTGACGTCGGCCGGGGTCCCCTTGGACATCGACGGCGACGACCTGCCACTGCGCCACGAACCGGCGGTGACCCCACTGCTGACGGCACTGCGCGCGGTGGCACGGGCGGAGGCCGCGGCCACGGGACCCGGTGACGGCGTGCCGGAGCCGGAATCCGGAGAGTCCGGGCACGAGGGAGTGGAATCAGAGAGGGCGGAGCGGGGCGAGACCGAGCAAGCCGGTACGAAAGCGGGCGTGACGCCGCAAGTCGGTTCTAGGCAGGACGAGTCGGGAAGGGACACGACGGATCCCGTCCCCCATCCGTGGCTCGACACCGAGACCGCGCTCGCCCTGCTCACCTCGCCCCTCGCCGGCATGGACACCGCCGACCTGCGCCGCCTGGGCCGCGCCCTGCGGGAGGAGGAGCGGGCCGCCGGCAACCCCATACCGCCGCCGTCCGACGAACTGCTCGCACGGGCGCTGGCCGAACCGGAGCGGCTGGTGGCGCACGACCCGGCGTACGCGCGCGGCGCCCAGCGCCTGGGCGCTCTGCTCAGGAAGGCCCGTGAACGGCTCGCCGGCGGCGGCACGGCCGAAGAGGCTCTGTGGGAACTGTGGGGCGGCACCCCATGGCCCAGACGTCTGGAGAGCGCCTCCCGGCGCGGCGGCGCGGCCGGGCGCAATGCCGACCGCGACCTCGACGCCGTGTGCGCCCTTTTCGCGACGGCCGCGCGCGCCGAGGAGCGCACCGGCGGCCGGGGCGCCCTCAACTTCCTGGAGGAAATCGAGGCCCAGGACATCGCCGCCGACACGCTGACCCGCCGGGCGGTGCGCCCCGACGCCGTACGTCTGATGACCGCGCACCGCTCCAAGGGCCTGCAGTGGCGCCTGGTCGTCGTCGCCGGCGTCCAAGAGGGGCTGTGGCCCGACCTGCGCCGGCGCGGATCCCTGCTGGAGGCCGACCGCATCGGCCGTGACGGGCTGGCCGAACCCCTCACCCCGGGCGCGTTGCTCGCCGAGGAACGCCGGCTGTTCTACGTCGCCTGCACACGCGCGCGTGAACGCCTGATCGTCACCGCCGTGAAGGCCCCCGCCGACGACGGCGACCAGCCCTCGCGCTTCCTTGCCGAACTCGGTGCCGAACCCAAGGACGTCACCGGCCGCCCGCGCCGCCCTCTGGCCGTCGCCGCGCTCGTCGCCGAACTGCGCGCCACGACCGTCGACCCGCGTGTGTCCGACACACTCAGGGAGGCCGCCGCCCGCCGACTGGCCCGGCTCGCCGCGCTCACCGACGAGGATGGCCGCCCCCTGGTGCCGTCCGCGCACCCCTACCGCTGGTGGGGCATGTGGGACCCGACCGAGAGCAAGGTGCCGCTGCGGGACCGCGACCAGCCGGTCGTGCTCTCCGGCAGCGCGCTCGACCAGCTCGCGAATACCTGCGCCCTCCAGTGGTTCCTGGGCCGGGAGGTGAAGGCCGACACACCGGCGACCGCCGCCCAGGGCTTCGGCAACGTGGTGCACGTCCTCGCCGACGAGGTCGCCTCCGGGCGCACCCCGGCCGACCTCGACGTCCTCATGGAGCGCCTCGACTCAGTGTGGAACGCGCTCGCCTTCGACGCGCCCTGGAAGTCCGAGCAGGAGAAGGACAACGCGCGCGTGGCACTCGAACGCTTCCTGAAGTGGCACGTCGACTCCAACGGCGCCCGCCCTGGGCGTACGCCGGTGGCGAGCGAGCACGACTTCGACGTCACCCTCGAAGCCGGTGACTACGAGGTGCGCATCCGGGGCTCCATGGACCGTGTCGAGACGGACGCCGATGGCCGTGCCTACGTGGTCGATTTCAAGACGGGCAAGCAGGCCCCCAGCGCCGCCGAGGTGGCCCGCCATCCGCAGCTCGCCGTCTACCAGCTCGCCGTGCGCGAGGGTGCCGTCGACGAGGCCTTCGGCGGTGTGCACCCCGAGCCGGGCGGCGCTGAACTCGTCCAACTGCGGCAGGGCGCACCCAAGAAGGACGGTGGGGACACCCTGCCCAAGGTGCAGGCTCAGGCACCTCTGACGGGGGAGTGGGCCGGCGAGCTGCTGGCCACCGCCGCGGGCAAGGTCCTCGACGAGCGCTTCTCCCCGGACCCCGGGCAGCACTGCACGCACTGCGCGTTCCGCGCCTCGTGCAGCGCGCGACCCGAGGGCCGTCACATCGTGGAGTGACCACGCCCGTGTGGTGGACCGCACCATGCGTGCCGACCAGCGCTTCCTCGAGCACGGCGGGCGATGTGGCATCCGCTGTCAGTGGCCGCCGATAGCCTCTCCGACGTGCCCGCCCGTATCAGCGACCCCGAGCAGCTCAAGGAGCTCCTCGGCATCCCGTTCACCCCGGAGCAGACAGCCTGCATCACCGCACCGCCCGCGCCGCAGGTGATCGTGGCCGGCGCCGGGTCGGGCAAGACCACAGTCATGGCGGCCCGCGTGGTGTGGCTGGTCGGCACCGGACAGGTCGCCCCGGAGCAGGTTCTCGGGCTGACGTTCACGAACAAGGCGGCCGGTGAGCTGGCCGAGCGCGTCCGCAAGGCGCTGGTGAAGGCGGGCGTCACCGACCCGGACGTGATCGACCCGGACAACCCGCCAGGCGAGCCGGTGATCTCCACCTACCACGCCTTCGCGGGCCGCCTGCTGACCGACCACGGGCTGCGCATAGGGCTTGAACCGGCCTCGCGCCTGCTCGCCGACGCCACC
The DNA here is from genome assembly GCF_053598275.1 of Streptomyces sp. NPDC001156. NCBI lineage: Bacteria > Bacillati > Actinomycetota > Actinomycetes > Kitasatosporales > Streptomycetaceae > Streptomyces > Streptomyces sp. NPDC001156. The sequence goes on from NZ_JBSFJX010000010.1 coordinate 116,594, forward strand.
CGCTACCAGCTCGCCGCGCGCGTGCTGCGCGAGGCGCCGGGACCCTACCCGGCGCTGACCCGCTCCTTCCCGGACCTCGTCAGCGACCTGCTCACCCTCGACTCCGAGCTGGCCGAGCACCTCGTCCGGCCCGAGGAGGTGCGCGCGTACGACGCCGAACTGCTGCTCACCCTGAACGGCGTCCGGCTCACCAACGCCGACCTGCGCAGGGTTCCCGAGACGGCCGCGGCCCGCCGTGAACTGGCCGAGCTGGTCGGCCGCTACCGGGCGGTCAAGCGGGAGCGCGACCTCCTCGACTTCGGCGACCAGATCGCCCTCTCCGCTGACCTCGCGCGCATCCCCGAGGTGGGGCGCATTCTGCGTGACGAGTTCCGTGTGGTGCTGCTCGACGAGTACCAGGACACCTCGGTCGCCCAGCGCGTCCTGCTGGCCGGCCTGTTCGGCGGCGGCACCGGCCACCCCGTGACCGCGGTGGGCGACCCCTGCCAGGCGATCTACGGCTGGCGCGGGGCCTCCGTCGCCAACCTCGACGACTTCCCCGAGCACTTCCCGCACGGCGACGGCCGTCCTGCCACCCGCCAGGCGCTCAGTGAGAACCGCCGCAGCGGCGGCCGCCTCCTCGACCTCGCCAACGGCCTCGCCGAACCGCTGCGCGCCATGCACGCGGGCGTGGAGGCCCTGCGCCCGGCTCCCGGCGCCGAGCGCGACGGACAGGTCCGGTGCGCACTGCTCGGCACCCACGCCGAGGAGATCGACTGGGTCGCCGACTCCATCGCCCACCTGGTGCGCACCGGCACGGCACCCGGCGAGATCGCTGTCCTGTGCCGTACGGCCACCGACTTCGCCGAGATCCAGGGCGCCCTCGTGGCCCGCGACATCCCCGTGGAGGTCGTAGGCCTGTCCGGGCTGCTGCACCTGCCCGAGGTCGCCGACCTCGTCGCCGTCTGCGAGGTGCTCCAGGACCCCGGCGCCAACGCCTCCCTCGTCCGCCTCCTCACCGGGCCCCGCTGGCGCATCGGCGCCCGCGACCTCGCCCTCCTGGGCCGCCGCGCCCGGCTGCTCGTGTCGCACGCGCGCGTGGACGCCGACGACGACCCGGACCGCCGGCTCGCCGCGGCCGTCGAAGGCGTGGACCCGGCCGAGGTGATCTCGCTCGCGGATGCCCTCGACACCTTCCTGGAACTGCCCATGGAGGCCGGGCGGGAGCACGACGGCCTGCCGTTCTCGCCCGACGCGCGCGTACGGTTCGCGCGCCTCGCCGCCGAACTGCGCGAGCTGCGCCGCTCCCTCGCCGACCCGTTGATGGACGTGCTGCACCGGGTGCTCGCCGTCACCGGCCTGGAGGTGGAGCTGGCCGCGTCCCCGCACGCGCTGGCCGCCCGTCGCCGCGAGACCCTGTCGAACTTCCTGGACATCGCGGCCTCCTTCGCGGCCAACGACCCGGAGGCCACACTTCTGGCGTTCCTCGGCTTCCTGCGCACCGCCGCCCAGTACGAGAAGGGCCTCGACAACGCCCTGCCCGGCGGTGAGAACACCGTCAAGGTGCTCACCGCGCACAAGTCCAAGGGCCTGGAGTGGGACGTCGTCGCCGTGCCCGGACTGGTCACCGGGACCTTCCCGAGCACTCAGGGCCGCGAGAAGTGGACCGCTCAGGGCAAGGTGCTGCCGCACGCCCTGCGCGGTGACGCGGACACCCTGCCCGACATCGAGCGGTGGGACTCCCGGGGACTGAAGGCCTTCCACGAGGCCATGAAGGAGCACCAGCACACCGAGGAGCTGCGCCTCGGCTACGTCACCTTCACCCGCCCCCGCTCACTGCTGCTCGGCTCCGGCCACTGGTGGGGACCCGCCCAGAAGCGCCCCCGCGGACCCTCCGACTTCCTCCAGGCTCTCTACGAGCACTGCGCCGCCGGGTACGGCGAGATCGAGGCCTGGGCCGACGAGCCGGCCGAGGACGCGGAGAACCCGGCGCTGCTCCGGGCCACTGCCGACCACGCCTGGCCGCTCCCGCTGGACGAGGCGGCACTAGCCCGTCGTCGCGCCGCCGCACAGACAGTGCTCGCCCACCTCGATGAGGACGCCTCGCAGGACGGCGCCCAGCCCGCCGCCACCGTCGACCCCTCCGCGTACGACGACCCGGAATGGCCGTCCAACCCGGAGGACGAAGACCTCCGCGAGGAGCAGGCGCCGGAGGGACGACTCCACGAGGGCGCCCCCTACGACGGCCTCCCCGAGGAGGACGCCTCCGATTGGGATCCCGAGGAGGACGCCTCCGGCTGGGATTCCTGGACGACCGACCGCCCCGCGGCGCAGCCCGAAGTCCCACACGCGCGCGTGCAGCCCGGCGACGGCACCCCCACCATCCCCCACGCCCGTCAGAGCCCGGCCGAGGACGTCCCCGGGCTCACCCTGGAGGAGGCCCGGACCATCGCCTCCTGGGACCGCGACCTGGACGCCCTCACGGGAGAGCTGCTGCGCGCCCGCGCGGGCGTCACCGACGTGCCCTTGCCGACGGCGCTGACCGCCTCCCAGGTGCTGCGACTGGCCGCCGACCCCGACGGGCTCGCCCAGGAACTCGCGCGCCCCATGCCGCGCCCCCCGCAACCCGCCGCACGCCGCGGCACCCGGTTCCATGCCTGGGTCGAGGCACGCTTCGAAGAACTGCGGCTGCCCATGCTGGAGCCCGAGGACCTCCCCGGCAGCGAGGCAGAGATCGCCGACGAGCGCGACCTGGAGGCCCTCAAGGACGCCTTCGAACGCACCCCCTACGCGCACCGCACCCCGTACCGGGTCGAGGCTCCGTTCCAGCTCGCCATCGCCGGGCGCGTGGTGCGGGGCCGCATCGACGCCGTCTACCGCACGGACGACGGCGAGTCGACCACGTACGAGATCGTCGACTGGAAGACCGGCCGGACCCGTACCGGCGACCCGCTCCAGCTCGCCCTGTACCGGCTCGCCTGGGCCGAGCAGCAGGGCATCCCTCTCGAAGCCGTCGAGTCCGCGTTCCTGTACGTCCGCAGCGGCGAGGTCGTACGCCCCGAAGGCCTGCCGGACCGGGCCGCACTGGAGCGGCTGCTGCTGGCCGAGCCGGCCGCGCAGGAACCGGCGGACCAGGATGCCGGCGCGGGCCGATAGGCTCGTGAGCATGAGCGAGACCCCGGACAGTGCCGTCCGCACGTACATCGACCACCACCGCGCAGCCTTCCTCGACGACCTCGCGGAGTGGCTGCGCATCCCGTCGGTGTCCGCCCAGCCGGAACACGCGGCGGACGTGCGGCGCAGCGCCGAGTGGCTGGCCGCCAAGCTGGCGGAGACCGGCTTCCCCACCACCGAGGTGTGGCCCACCGACGGCGCTCCCGCCGTCTTCGCCGAGTGGCCCGCCGACGACCCGCAGGCGCCCACCGTCCTGGTCTACGGCCATCACGACGTGCAGCCCGCCGCCCGGGAGGACGGCTGGGACAGCGACCCGTTCGAGCCGGTGATCCGCGAAGGCCGCCTCTACGCGCGCGGGGCCGCCGACGACAAGGGGCAGGTGTTCTTCCACACACTCGGTGTCCGCGCCCACCTCGCCGCTACCGGCCGCACCGCGCCGGCCGTCCACCTGAAACTGCTGATCGAGGGCGAGGAGGAGTCCGGCTCCCCGAACTTCCGCACCCTCATCGAACAGCACGCGGACCGGCTCGCCGCCGACGCCGTGATCGTCTCCGACACCGGCATGTGGTCCGCGGACACGCCCACCGTCTGCACGGGCATGCGTGGCCTTGCCGATTGCGAGATCGTCCTGCACGGGCCCGAGCAGGACATCCACTCCGGCTCCTTCGGCGGCGGCGTGCCCAATCCCGCCACCGCGGCCGCCCGCCTGGTCGCGGCCCTGCACGACGAGCACGCGCGCGTGGCGATACCGGGCTTCTACGACGGCGTCACCGAGCTCACCGACCGCGAACGCGCGCTCTTCGCCGAGCTCCCCTTCGACGAGGAGCAGTGGCTGCGAACCGCCAAGTCGACCGCGGCCCACGGTGAAGCCGGTCACACCACCCTGGAACGCATCTGGGCCCGCCCTACCGCCGAGGTCAACGGCATCGGCGGCGGCTACCAGGGCCCGGGCAGCAAGACGATCATCCCGTCCTCGGCCATGGTCAAGCTCTCCTTCCGTCTCGTCGCGGGCCAGGACCCCGACCACGTCGAAGGGGCCGTCCGTGCCTGGGCCGCCGACAAGCTGCCCGCCGGGATCAGGCACGAGATCACGTTCGGCGCCGCCACCCGCCCGTGTCTGACCCCCCTCGACCACCCCGCCCTGCAGTCCGTCGTACGTGCCATGGGCCGCGCCTTCCAGCAGCCGGTCCGTTTCACCCGGGAGGGCGGATCCGGACCCGCCGCCGATCTCCAGGAAGTCCTCGGCGTGCCCGTCCTCTTCCTCGGCATCTCCGTCCCGTCCGACGGCTGGCACGCGCCCAATGAGAAGGTCGAACTCGATCTGCTCCTCAAGGGCGTGGAGACCGCCGCGTACCTGTGGAGCGACCTCGGGGAGATCCGGCGCGATGCGGACTGACGACGCCCTCGGCGGGGCGGCCGACCGGGCGTGCCGTGGAGCACGGCACACTGGAAGGACCACCCCGCACGCCCAAGGCCCACGGGACCCGGTCCCCTCCAGCCGCACGTCCCGCTGAACCACCCGCCGAAACCACCGCCGCACCGGGGGAGTTGGAAGCACCCGTGACCACCTGGACCGACCACACCGCCGACCGACCCATCTCGCTCACCGCCCCGAGCGGCATCGACCGCGCCGCCCACCACCGGCTCGACGAGGCCTGGCTCGCCGCGGCGTGGAGCCACCCCACAACCCGCTGCTTCGTGGTCTCCGGCGGTCAGGTCCTCATCGACGAGACGCCCGACGGCCGGACCGAACTCGTCATGACCCCGTCCTTCGAGGCGCCCCTCACGGAGGCCCACCGCTACTTCCTGGGCACCGACGAGGACGGCATCAGCTACTTCGCGCTCCAGAAGGACGCTCTGCCCGGCCGCATGGACCAGTCGGCGCGCCCGGCCGGACTGCGCGAGGCGGGCCTGCTGCTGTCCCCGCGCGACGCCGGGCTGATGGTGCACGCGGTCGCCCTGGAGAACTGGCAGCGCATGCACCGCTTCTGCTCGCGCTGCGGCGAACGCACCGTCATCGCGGCCGCCGGCCACATCCGCCGCTGCCCGGCCTGCGGCGCCGAGCACTACCCGCGCACGGACCCCGCGGTGATCATGGCGGTCACGGACGACGAGGACCGCATCCTGCTCGGCCGTCAGGTGCACTGGCCCGAGGGCCGCTTCTCGACGCTCGCCGGCTTCGTCGAACCGGGTGAGTCCATCGAGCAGTCCGTACGCCGCGAGGTCTTCGAAGAGGCGGGCATCACCGTCGGCGAGGTCGAGTACGTCGCCAGCCAGCCCTGGCCCTTCCCGTCCAGCCTGATGCTGGGCTTCCTGGCCCACGCCACCTCCACCGACATCACCGTGGACGGCGACGAGATCCACGAGGCCCGCTGGTTCTCCCGCGAGGACCTGCGCGCCGCCTTCGAGTCCGGAGAGGTCCTGCCCCCGTACGGCATCTCGATCGCCGCCCGTCTGATCGAACTGTGGTACGGCAAGCCCCTGCCCACGCGGAGCGCCTGACCACGGCACACATAGGTCTGAGCGACCCGTTCCGGAGCAGGCCGGACCTGCGGCGCCGACTGCCGTGACGCTCCGCGGTGACGGGGCGGACGGGGCACAAAACGACGGGAAGGCGGTCCCTGAGACACCTCAGGGACCGCCTTCCCGTGAAATCGTTCCGGCGCCGCGTTACGCGCTGATCTTCTGCTTGACCTGCGCCAGCGACGGGTTCGTGAGCGTCGAACCGTCCGCGAAGAGCACGGTCGGGACCGTCTGGTTTCCGCCATTCGCCTTTTCCACGAAGGCCGCGGAGTCCGGGTCCTGCTCGATGTTGATCTCGTTGTACGTGATGCCCTCACGGTCCAGCTGGCTCTTCAGCCGCCGGCAGTAGCCACACCACGAAGTGCTGTACATCGTCACAGTGCCCGGCATGTCGGTCGCGCTCCTTTACGGTCCGGTGTGCGTAGTCGCAGAGACGGCAACGTATGTGAACCTTCCACCATTCCCGTCACGCGCTATGGGGATACTCGCTCCTCCCAGCGGTGTGCCCGCCGTATGGAGCGGTGACGCTCAGCACGGGAGGGTCACGCCTGCCGCATCAAGCGGGGAGCGTTGCGCCTGCGGTACCCACGGGAGGGGCGTGGCGCCTGCCGCATAAGTACGACTGCTGGGCCTCCCTGTGGACAACCGCCGCACCCGTCTCCGCCGACCTGGCAGCATGGCGGGGTGACAGCAGCAACGCATTCCACCCTCTTCCCGCAGACTCCGGACTCGGCCGACGCGGTGCTCGACGGCCTCGACCCCGAGCAGCGCGAGGTGGCGACCGCCCTGCACGGTCCGGTGTGCGTGCTGGCAGGTGCCGGCACCGGCAAGACGCGTGCCATCACGCACCGCATCGCCTACGGGGTCCGCGCCGGCATCCTCCAGCCCTCCAGCGTGCTCGCCGTCACCTTCACCAACCGCGCTGCGGGCGAGATGCGCGGCCGCCTCCGCCAGCTCGGCGCCGGAGGGGTCCAGGCCCGGACCTTCCACTCCGCGGCCCTGCGCCAGCTCCAGTACTTCTGGCCGAAAGCCGTCGGCGGCGGCCTCCCGAGGATCATCGATCGCAAGATCCAGCTCGTCGCCGACGCGGCTGCCGCATGCCGTGTGCGCCTCGACCGCAACGAGCTGCGGGATGTGACCGCCGAGATCGAATGGTCGAAGGTCACGCAGACCGTCCCGGCCGACTACGCCGCGGCGGCCGCCAAGTCGGGCCGGGAAGCACCCCGGGACACCGCCGAGATCGCGCAGCTGTACGCCGTGTACGAAGACCTCAAGCGGGACCGCGCCGTCATCGACTTCGAGGACGTCCTCCTCCTCACCGTCGGCATCCTTCAGGACCGGCACGACATCGCGGACGAGGTGCGCGCCCAGTACCAGCACTTCGTGGTCGACGAATACCAGGACGTCAGCCCGCTCCAGCAGCGCCTGCTGGAGCTGTGGCTCGGCGATCGCGACAGCCTGTGCGTCGTCGGCGACGCCAGCCAGACCATCTACTCCTTCACGGGCGCCACCCCCGACCACCTGCTCGACTTCCGTATTCGCCATCCCGGAGCCACAGTCGTCAAACTCGTTCGCGACTACCGCTCCTCGCCCCAGGTCGTCCACCTCGCCAACGGCCTTCTCGCCCAGGCCCGCGGCCGGGCCGCCGACCACCGTCTCGAGCTGGTCTCCCAGCGCGATCCGGGCACCGAACCCGACTACAGCGAATACGCCGACGAGCCCGCCGAGGCCGAAGGCGCCGCCCGCCGTATTCGCGACCTGCTCAGCGCGGGCGTGCCCCCGGCCGAGATCGCGATCCTGTTCCGCACCAACTCCCAGTCGGAAATCTACGAACAGGCCCTCGCCGACGCCGGGATCCCCTATCAGTTGCGCGGCGCCGAGCGCTTCTTCGAACGTCCCGAAGTACGCAAGGCGGGCATCGCCCTGCGCGGCGCCGCCCGGTTCGGCGCCAACGACTCCCTCCTCGATGACGCCGTGGACCTGCCCTCCCAGGTACGTGCCGTCCTCTCGGGCGAAGGCTGGACCGCCGCACCCCCAGCGGGCTCCGGAGCCGTCAGAGAACGATGGGAGTCCCTGGCCGCACTCGTGAACCTCGCCCAGGACTTCGCGGCGGCCAAGCCCGGCGCCACCCTCGCCGACCTGGTGGCGGAACTCGACGAGCGGGCCAACGCCCAGCACGCACCGACGGTGCAAGGCGTCACTCTCGCCTCGCTGCACTCGGCCAAGGGCCTGGAGTGGGACGCCGTCTTCCTGGTCGGCGTCGCCGAAGGCATGATGCCGATCACCTACGCCAGGACCGATGAGCAGATCGAGGAGGAACGCCGCCTCCTCTATGTGGGTGTCACCCGCGCCAGGGAACACCTCCATGTCTCCTGGGCTCTCTCCCGTTCACCCGGCGGTCGCCCCGGCCGACGGCCGAGCCGCTTCCTCGACGGACTGCGTCCCGGTTCCTCCGCCGGCACCGGCCGCGCCGTCGTCGCCGGCCGTGGAGGCATCGAACGTGGCTTCAGCACAGCTGCTACGGCCGCCGCTCCGCGCCGCCACAGCAGAACTCCGGCCCGCTGCCGGGTCTGCGGGCGCACACTGTCCGAGGCCGGCGAGATGAAGCTGATGCGCTGCGACGGTTGCCCCTCCGACATGGACGAGGGCCTCTACGAGCGGCTGCGGGCATGGCGGGCGGTGCAGGCGCGCCGCAGCGGACAGCCCGCCTTCTGTGTCTTCACGGACCGGACCCTGATCGCGATCGCCGAAGTCGCCCCCGGTGACGAAGGCGAACTGGCGCGCATCCCGGGTGTCGGAGTCCGCAAGCTCCACCGCTTCGGGGAGGATGTTCTGGCCATCTGCGCGGGCCGTGACCTCGCAGAAGAGGACGACGGCGACTGATACGAACTCGTCGAAAAAATAGTTTGCGCATGCCCCGGGAATCCCCATAGGTTCTAAGCACGCGAACGGCGGCCTTCTCGGAGGGCCCCATTCCGTGTTGTACTTGCATATCCGTTGGACTGGGCTCGCCCCGGTCCCCCTAGACGCCGAGAGGAGGCGATTGAAGTGATCAGCATCAAGGCCAGCTCCACCAGCACCGTCAAAATGACCGATCCCTCGGTCGTCTCCACGTGCATGCTCGGCGTCTCCAACCTGGGCACCGGTCTGTCCGGCATTCGTGCCGTCCGTCCGGCGTCCTCCGTGTCTCGCGCGGCTCTGCCCGTCCGTGAGCGCAATGAGCGACCGACCAAGGCACTGGAAGCAGTAGTGGCACAGGCCCAGGCCTATGCCCTCGCGGCCGCCGGTGCCGGATTCCGGAAGCAGACGACGCAGCACCACCTGATGTGGGCCTTCCGTGGGCCAGAACCCTGGAGTGATCCAGCCTGATCGGCGATCAGGCCGGCGCCTTCAGGGCCGCGGAACCCCACCCGGGATCCGCGGCCCTTCTGTTTTCCCCGAACGGGGACGGCAGAGCGAAGGGGCCTCGGGACAAAAAAAGAACCCGGTACCAAGCCGCCACCCGGTCCAACAGGGCCGGAACGACCAGACGAGGAAGACGAACCGTGCAACTCGAAGCGCACGCCCCGTCCGTACCGCCTTCAGAAACGATCCCCCCGCCCGGCCTCACGGAGGACTCCACCTTGACCCCGCTGACGGCGCTCACCGCGCTCGACGACGCCATCGAGAACCTCGGCGTACCCGTCCCCTGCCGCTCCTACGACCCGGAGGTCTTCTTCGCCGAGTCGCCGGCAGACGTCGAGTACGCCAAGTCCCTCTGCCGCACCTGCCCGCTGATCGAGGCCTGCCTCGCCGGCGCCAAGGAGCGGCGTGAGCCCTGGGGCGTCTGGGGTGGCGAGCTCTTCGTCCAGGGTGTCGTCGTGGCCCGGAAGCGGCCGCGTGGCCGCCCGCGCAAGAACCCGGTCACGGCATGAACACCGCAGGAACGATCGATCGCCCCCTCACGCACGACCCCAAGAAGCAGGCCCCGATGAAGCCGTCCACCAGCGAGCCCGCAGGCTCCGCGACCCAAGACTCCACCACCGCAGGCGCGAACGCCTCGCGTCAGAACAGGACCCGAGAGATGCAACTCATCCCAGAAGCCTTGGCTCGTGCGCATATGCACGAGCGACTGCACGAGGCCGAGCTGGACCGCCAGGCCGTACGCCTGGTGATGGCCCGCCGGATGCAGCGCCGGGCGGAGCGCGCGTCGATGCGCGCCCGCCGTGCGCTCGCCATGGCCGTCATGCAGTAGCCGACGCTTGACATTCGGCACCCGGAAAGTCTCGCGGGGGTCGGTCCGAACGGACCGGCCCCCGCGGTGCGTTGTGTGCGCCGAACCGGTTCGGCGCCGATAGGGTCACCCGGGTGACGAGTCTTTCCGGGGACAGTGACGACAACGGCTCCGCCGGCCCGCCGGACAGCACACAGACTCCGTACCTCGTGTGCGACCGCTGCGGCGCCCGGGCCGAGGGCCCCCGCCCCACCTGGATCTGCTCCGTGGAGAACGGCCATCGCCACTACTTCTGCGACACCTGTGCCCGGGACAACATCAGGGCGATCGAAGGGCGTCTGGACTCGGACTGGTGGTAGACGTCGCGTTCGCTCAGGCCTCCGCCGCGATTTCCTCCTCCGGCAGGAAGCCCGGAAGCCACTCCTCCAGCTCGTCCCGCAGACGGACCGTGGCACCCAGTTGGCACAGCACACCGATCGTGCTCAGGGTCACCCGGTGTATGAGGAGGTACGCCGGGGGCAGGTTCAGCTGCTTGCCCAGCTGGTAGGCGGGGGAGCGCGGGTCGGCGACCCGGGCCGCCTGGCTGCGCATCCAGCCGCGGCTGAAGGTGAACGCGTCGGCCTCGGCGGGTTCGATGATCGGGAGGAGATAGTCGAGGACCGCGTCGGGGTCGAGTTCGATGGTTTCCTTCACGAAGCCCTCGGCACAGAGCAGTTCGTAGACCGACTGGGCATCGCCCTCCAGGGTCATGCGCAGCGAGTGGCCGATCGGAGTCGGCAGGCCGCCGGGGAGACGGTCGACCGTACCGAAGTCCAGCACGCCCAGACGCCAGTCCTCCTGGCGGGTGCCGCCGTCGGGGCCGGGCACGAGACGGAAGTTGCCGGGGTGCGGGTCGGCGTGCAGCAGACCCGTACGGGCCGGGCCGGAGAAGAGGAAGCGGGCCAGCAGCTGACCGGCTCGGTCCCGCTGTTCCTGCGTACCGCCGGAGATCACCTCTGACAGAGCTATGCCGTCGATCCACTCGGTCACCAGAACCTGGTCGCACTGGTGCACCACCGCCGGCACCAGGACGTCCGGGTCGCCCGCGAACTCCTCCGCATGTGCCTGCTGTGCCTGTGCTTCCAGGCCGTAGTCGAGTTCCTCCGAGACCCGGTCCCGCAGTTCCGCGATCAACGGCTTGATGTCCATGCCCGGGATCAGGGGACCGAGCAGGCGGGCGAACCGGCTGAGCTGGGTCAGATCGGAGAGCAGCGCGTCGCCGGCGCCCGGGTACTGCACCTTGACCGCGACCTCGCGTCCGTCGTGCCACACCGCGCGGTGCACCTGGCCGATCGAGGCCGCCGCGGCCGGCTTGTCCTCGAATTCCAGGAACAGCTCGTGCCAGTCCTCGCCGAGGCGCTCCTCCAGTACCGCGTGCACCGTGCGCGTCGGCATCGGCGGGGCGGCCTCCTGAAGCTTCGTCAGCGCGGCGCGATACGGTCCGGCGACCTCCTCGGGCAGCGCCGACTCGAAGACGGACAGTGCCTGCCCGAACTTCATGGCGCCGCCCTTCAGCTCACCGAGCACCTTGAACAGCTGCTCGGCCGTGCGCTGCTGGAGTTCGCGGCCGACGATCTCCGCGGACTCCCCGACGATCCGTTTGCCCAGTCCCCAAGTGGCCCGCCCGGCGAAGCCGAGCGGGAGCGCGGCGAGCTTGGCGGTCCGGGTGACCGCCTTCCGGGGAAGATCAGACATGCGCCCTCCAAGTCCCAGACCGCCGTGCCGCGTGTGTCCTGCGGGACAGGTTCCTCAATGGCTGTTGCTCTGCCATTGTCTCGTGCGGCTCCCCGTCCTTTGAGGTGTGTTCCTCCTTACTTTTCTCCGCTGCACCGCACCCGCATGCGGGATGGGCCCAGACGGGTCGCGCGTGCCAGTCGAGCCGGGGCACGGAGGCCTCCCATCGGGCGCCCGCGCTGGAGGGGGACTCGCCGTCCAGGAAGGCGAGCGCGTGCCCGGCGGCGACCGACGCGACGGCGGATGCCAGGGTGAGGTCGCATGCCTGGACCTGCCGAGGGCGTCCGGAGCGCCATTGGGCGACCAGACGCGGCCAGGTCTCGTCCCGGTCGGCCCGCCCCCAGTCGAGGCAGCCCGCGCAACTCGTCTCGCCGGGGACGACAAACGGGCCGACGATTCCCGTACCCTCCGCGACACCCGCGTACAGATGCGGGGTGCCGGAGGCGATCAGCGACTCGGCGTGGAACGGGTCGGGTGCGTGGATGTCGAGTCCGTCGCGTGGGGCCAGGACCACCAGGGAGTAACCCGCGTGCCCGTCGTCGTGGGGAGAGCGCCGGGATGCCCGCTGCCGGCGTGGTGGCCGGTCCGGGGCGGCAGCGCGGACCGCGCGGCGGGCCGCCTGGTCCCTGCGCTCGCCGATGGAGTCCGTGGGCAGTCCGCCGGGTGCCACGTCCCACGGCTCGACACAGCCGGTGTCGCGGACATCGACCTCGCCGACGCCGGCGCCCGCCAGCAACGAGGCCAGGACGGTCCCCACGCGGCCGGCGCCGCGGACCTGGACGCGCAGGGAGCGGCGGGCGGCCAGGCGCCGGGCGGGTTCCCCCGGTCTGCGGGCGACCAGCGACAGTGATGCCAGATCCGGCCGGAGGCGGTCCAGGACGGCGGCTTTCGCGCGCAGCGCGTCTGCCTGCGGGCCGCCGCCGGTCGCGTCGTCGAGCAGTCCCGCGCCCGAGAGGTTGTCCACGAGTGCGTCGACGTGCCCCTCGGGCAGGCCCATCCGTCGGCCTTCCTCGCGCAGCAGCGACAACCCTCGGGTGCCGTCGAGCAGGGGGAGAAAACTGCCCGTCGCGGTGTCCACCGGGCCCAGCACCATCGCATGCGCGGGTGCCATCCCGAACTGGACGGTGTTCAGATCGCGCCAGCCACGCCGCAGCGCGGGCTTCACCATCGGATGCATGACCGACCCCCGTTGTCTGTAATGCACGGTTATGTCATTGATCCTCAGCAGATGTCATCGTCTGCCGACGCATGCCAGGATGCCCAGGCGCAGCGCGGTGTGCGGAAAGTTGTCCACAGGCGGGGGCATTGGTCCAAGGCCGGGTAGTTAACGGATTTGCGCTGGTGGCAAGCCAGTTGACGTGACTCGGGCACCAGACGGGAACGTGAGCAACGGAGCCCCGTTGAAGCAGGTAGTCCGCCAAGACTGTCTGCTGCCTGTGGAGCTCCGTTGCCTGTACGTCATTGTGCCCTGCCGCCTGGTCTGATGACCGTC
>NZ_JBSFJX010000011.1:0-119075 GCF_053598275.1 Streptomyces sp. NPDC001156
GCCCCGCCCGAGCCCGCCTGACAGTGCCCGGCCCCCCCCCCCCCCCCGGCACGGGAGCCCGGCCGGAGCCGGGTGACCCCGCGGCCGAGTTGAGTACCCGTACTCAGGCGCCGGAGCACGCCGTCGACGCACGATCGAAGGCATGCTCTGGTCCGACCCCGACAACGAGCCGCCGGAAGAACTGCGCGAGACGCAGGAGATGTTGCGGCGGCTGGGGGTCCTCATGGCGCTGGCGATGGTGATCGCGATGATCGTCATCGGCATCAGGTGAGGCGCGCCGATACGCTGAGCCCATGACCGATCAGCCGCGTCGCCGTCTCGTGCTCGCATCCCAGTCCCCCGCCCGGCTCGGATTGCTCCGGCAGGCCGGACTCGATCCCGAGGTCGTCGTGAGCGGGGTCGACGAGGACGCCGTCACCGCTCCCACGCCCGCCGAACTGGCGCTCGCGCTCGCCGAGGCCAAGGCCTCCGTGGTGGCGGCCAAGCCCGAGCTCAAGGGCGCGCTGGTGATCGGCTGCGACTCGGTACTCGACCTGGACGGCGAGGCCCTCGGCAAGCCCGCGGACGAGGAGGAGGCGACGGCACGCTGGAAGTCGATGCGCGGCCGGGCGGGCACGCTCCAGACGGGACACTGCGTCTACGACACTCTCAGCGGCCGGTACGCGTCCGCCACCGCGTCCACGGTGGTCCGCTTCGGTGAGCCCACGGACGAGGAGATCGCCGCATACGTGGCCTCAGGCGAACCCCTGTACGTCGCCGGGGCGTTCACCCTCGACGGCCGCTCGGCACCCTTCATCGACGGCATCGACGGCGACCACGGCAACGTGATCGGCATCTCGCTGCCTCTGGTGCGCCGACTGCTGGCCGAACTGGGCGTCGGCATCACCGACTTGTGGGCCCCGCAGGCGAAGTGAACGCCGGCCGGGCGGCCGGCGCGAGCGGGACGCCGGAAGTGACGGGCGCGCGGCGCGCTCCTCGACCGCTCGGTGAGGGCCTGAGCGAGGGGTGCCCAGAGGGTCCTGAGTGCCCCATGAGGGCCCTGTGAGCAGCGGGAACCGGGATTCCTGGGTGGCAGTGGAGACGTTCAGGGAGTGACCGGTGCCGGGCCGCCGTTCTCGGGGGTCTCGGGCCCGGTCTGTTCCACGGCCCTCTGCACCGTTCCCTGGTCCTCCCCCGGTCCGCCGTCCGCGGGCGGCGCGTCGGCCGGGCCCTGCGGGAGGTCGTACGTCATCAGGGTGAGCAGTATCAGTCCGAGCACCACCATCATGAACGCGAACGCTCCCCAGCCCACCAGGCCGACGGTGAAGGCGCCGAGCAGAGCGTGCACCACGGCCGCGCTGATCAGGAGGATGCGCCAGATGCCGGACGGGGGCCGGCCGCGCAGCGCGACCAGCAGGGCGGCGAACGCGCACAGCGCGAAGTAGAGCCCGAAGACGACTCCGCCCGCCTTCGACGACCTCGACATCATGTCCGGGTCGAGCCCGGCCAGGGACATCTGCTGCCGGTCCACGACCGTGCCGAGGATCCAGTTCAGCAACGTGATGCCGATCGCCTCCACAAAAAGGAGGACCACCACGAGCCAAGCCACCGGTCTGCGGACCACCCGCCCCCACCCACCTTCGTACGCGCTTGCCTGTTACTGCCAGTACGTTCGAGCCATCGTGAACGCTACTAACGGGTAAACGACGGGACAAGAGGTTTGGCAGGGGCAAAGATTCATTGGGCCATTAGTAGGGACTCCACAAAGAAACACGACCCGTAGCAGGACTACTTCATAGAGACCTTGACCACATCGGAAGGCTAGGGTTTTCCGGTGGATTCCCCTGTGCGGCGGTGCGACAAGGGGTTTCGCGGATCGAGTGAGCCTGGTTTCACGCTCCGTGTGGGCAAGCTCACCACTGGGAACGGGTCGAAACGTCGTGTCGGCAGTCCCTAAACTCGGCTTGTTTCAAGGAGAGGGAGCCATCGTGCGCAAGGTGTTGATCGCCAACCGTGGCGAAATCGCTGTCCGTGTCGCCCGGGCCTGCCGTGACGCCGGGATCGCGAGCGTGGCCGTGTACGCGGACCCGGACCGGGATGCCCTGCACGTCCGTGCGGCCGACGAGGCGTTCGCCCTGGGCGGTGACACCCCCGCCACCAGCTACCTGGACATCGACAAGGTCCTCCAGGCCGCCAAGGACTCGGGCGCGGACGCCGTCCACCCCGGTTACGGCTTCCTCTCCGAGAACGCCCACTTCGCCCAGGCCGTCCTGGACGCCGGGCTGATCTGGATCGGCCCGCCGCCGCACGCCATCCGCGACCTCGGTGACAAGGTCGCCGCCCGGCACATCGCGCAGCGCGCCGGTGCCCCGCTCGTTGCCGGTACGCCCGACCCGGTCTCGGGTGCCGACGAGGTCGTCGCCTTTGCCGAGGAGCACGGCCTGCCGATCGCCATCAAGGCCGCCTTCGGCGGTGGCGGACGCGGCCTGAAGGTCGCCCGCACCCTGGAAGAGGTCCCCGAGCTGTACGAGTCCGCGGTGCGCGAGGCCGTCGCCGCGTTCGGCCGCGGCGAGTGCTTCGTCGAGCGCTACCTGGACAAGCCCCGGCACGTGGAGACCCAGTGCCTGGCCGACCAGCACGGCAACGTGGTCGTCGTCTCCACCCGTGACTGCTCCCTCCAGCGCCGCCACCAGAAGCTGGTCGAGGAGGCCCCGGCCCCGTTCCTGAACGAGGACCAGGTCGCGCAGCTGTACTCCTCCTCGAAGGCCATCCTCAAGGAGGCCGGCTACGTGGGCGCGGGCACGGTGGAGTTCCTGGTCGGCAACGACGGCACGATCTCCTTCCTCGAGGTCAACACCCGTCTTCAGGTCGAGCACCCGGTCACCGAGGAGGTCGCCGGCATCGACCTGGTCCGCGAGATGTTCCGGATCGCCGACGGCGAGGAACTGGGCTACGACGACCCCGAACTGCGCGGCCACTCCTTCGAGTTCCGTATCAACGGCGAGGACCCGGGCCGCAACTTCCTCCCGGCCCCCGGCACCGTGACGACGTTCGCGCCGCCGTCCGGCCCGGGCGTGCGTCTGGACGCGGGCGTGGAGTCCGGTTCGGTCATCGGCCCGGCCTGGGACTCGCTGCTGGCCAAGCTGATCGTGACGGGCCGCACCCGCAAGGAGGCCCTGGAGCGGGCTTCTCGCGCCCTGGAGGAGTTCCAGGTCGAGGGGATGGCCACGGCGATCCCGTTCCACCGCGCGGTGGTCAAGGACCCGGCGTTCGCGCCCGAACTGACCGGCTCCACCGACCCGTTCACGGTGCACACCCGGTGGATCGAGACCGAGTTCGTCAACGAGATCAAGCCGTTCGCGGCGCCCGCCGATGCGGAGGCCGACGAGGAGACGGGCCGCGAGACGGTCGTGGTCGAGGTCGGCGGCAAGCGCCTGGAGGTCTCCCTGCCCGCGTCGCTGGGCATGTCGCTGGCCCGTACGGGACTTGCGGCCGGAGCCAAGCCGAAGCGGCGCGCGGCCAAGAAGTCCGGGCCGGTGGCCTCGGGCGACACCCTCGCCTCCCCGATGCAGGGCACCATCGTGAAGGTCGCCGTCGAGGAGGGCCAGGAGGTCAAGGAGGGCGACCTGGTCGTCGTCCTGGAGGCCATGAAGATGGAGCAGCCGCTGAACGCGCACAAGGCCGGCACCATCAAGGGCCTGAGCGCGGAGGTCGGCGCGTCCATCACCTCCGGCGCCGCGATCTGCGAGATCAAGGACTGACACGCCTGCACGCCCGAGCGCCCCAGGACCGGACGACCGGCCCGGGGCGCTTCGGTCTTTCCGGAGCCGGCCGGTCCTGCCGGTCCCGGGCGCCACGTTCGGCGCGACGGGCACGGTGACGACCGACTCGGACCCGGGGTGGTTCGGCACGACACCGAGCACCCCGCACACGCCGACGTGAACAGGCGGCGCGCCTGCGCGCCGAACGTCGACAGCACGGTGAGCAACGGGCTCGCGTCCCCGGAGTACACCGAGCGCGGCCGCAGCGGCCTCGACAGGACCGCGACGGGCCCGGCGCTCGGCCCCGTGGGCACCGGCGCCGCGATCGGCCCATGACCGTGTCACGTTCGCTTCGCGTGCGGCGCAGCCCGGACGTGTGACCGGCGTGCATCAGCGTGCGCGGCGACCCGGGGGCCGCCGCGTCGTCACCGGCGGCGCAGGTCCGCGACGCGTGCGCGGTCTCCGTTGGGCGGTTCCCCGAGGACCGTCGTCGCGCTGCGCAACTGCGGTGCGCCGGCGGTCACCTGGCTGCGGCGCGGGCCGGGCAGCGGCACCTCCCGGCGCGGCTGACGCCCTGCCGGGACCGGATCGCCGCCGGCCGAACCGCCGCTCGACGCCCCGGCGACCGCGATCTGCACACCCTGGTCGGCCAGGGCCTGCAACTCGGTGGCCGCACGGTCGTCGTGCGGAGGGGGCTCGTCCGTCACCAGCCGGGTGATCAGGTCCGTCGGCACGGTCTGGAACATCGTGTCCGTGCCGAGCTTGGTGTGGTCGGCGAGGACGACGACCTCCGCGGCCGCCTGCACCAGCGCCCGGTCGACGGACGCCGACAGCATGTTCGACGTGGACAGTCCGCGCTCGGCGGTGAGCCCGCTCCCGGACAGGAAGGCACGGGAGACCCTGAGTCCCTGGAGGGACTGTTCGGCGCCGCTGCCGACGAGGGCGTAGTTGGAGCCGCGCAGAGTGCCACCGGTCATCACGACCTCGACACGATTGGCGTGGGCCAACGCCTGGGCCACCAGCAGCGAGTTGGTGACGACGGTCAGACCCGGCACCCGTGCGAGCCGACGCGCCAGCTCCTGCGTCGTGGTCCCCGCCCCGACCACGATGGCTTCGCCCTCTTCGACGAGGCCCGCGGCGAGATCGGCGATGGCGGTCTTCTCTGCGGTCGCGAGATGTGATTTCTGCGGAAAGCCGGACTCCCGCGTGAACCCGCCCGGCAATACCGCACCGCCGTGCCGGCGGTCGAGGAGTCCTTCGGCCTCAAGCGCGCGCACGTCCCGCCGTACGGTCACTTCGGAGGTCTGGACGACGCGGGCGAGCTCACGGAGCGACACGGCCCCGTTCGCTCGCACCATTTCGAGGATCAATTGACGACGTTCTGCAGCGAACACGAAACTGACAGTAACCCCAACGACCGTCTGCTTTCAGCAGTTTGCGCCGAATAACAGAAGTTGTTCGCACAGTGGTGCCGGAGGTGGTATACGCGCCTACGCCCGCCGACTATGCCGCACGCACCGTCGGCCACTCCCCGTGATTGGCCCCGTGACCGGTCACATGCACATACGTGAGACCGGTGACCGCCCGTCGGGGGGCGTCAGAGCTCGATGCCCGCCTTCCGGGTGTGCAACTGGCGTGCCACCTCTGCGATCGAGCCCGAAAGCGACGGGTACACGGTGAAGGCCTTCGCGATCTGTTCCACCGTCAGATTGTTGTCGACCGCGATCGAGACGGGATGGATCAGCTCGGAAGCGCGCGGAGCGACCACCACACCGCCGACCACGATCTCGGTGCCGGGACGGCAGAAGATCTTGACGAAGCCGTCGCGGATGCCCTGCATCTTGGCCCGCGGGTTGCGCAGCAGGGGCAGCTTGACGACCCGGGCGTCGATCTTGCCCGCGTCGACGTCGGCCTGGGTGTAGCCGACGGTGGCGATCTCCGGGTCCGTGAACACGTTCGAGGAGACCGTCTTGAGGTTGAGCGGGGTCACCGCGTCGCCGAGGAAGTGGTACATGGCGATGCGCCCCTGCATGGCGGCGACGGAGGCCAGCGCGAAGACACCCGTCACGTCACCGGCCGCGTAGACGCCCGGAGCGGTCGTGCGGGAGACCTTGTCGGTCCAGATGTGCCCGGACTCGCGGAGCTTGACCCCGGCCTCCTCCAGACCGATCCCGCTGGTGTTGGGGATGGCGCCGACGGCCATGAGGCAGTGCGACCCGGTGATCACGCGCCCGTCGGCCAGAGTGACCTCGACCCGGTCCCCGACACGCTTGGCGGACTGCGCGCGCGAGCGGGCCATGACGTTCATTCCGCGCCGGCGGAAGACGTCCTCGAGGACGGCCGCGGCGTCCGGGTCCTCGCCCGGCAGCACCCGGTCGCGCGAGGAGACGAGAGTGACCTTGGAGCCGAGCGCCTGATAGGCGCCGGCGAACTCGGCGCCGGTGACACCCGAGCCGACCACGATGAGCTCCTCGGGCAGCTCGTCGAGGTCGTAGACCTGGGTCCAGTTGAGGATCCGCTCGCCGTCGGGCTGGGCGTCGGGCAGCTCGCGCGGGTGGCCGCCGGTGGCGATGAGCACGGCGTCGGCGGTGAGGGTCTCCTCGCTGCCGTCGGCGGTGCGCACGACGACCTTGCGGGACCCGTCCAGGCCCTGCATGCCCTCGAGCCGGCCCCGTCCGCGCATGACCCGGGCACCGGCCCGCGTCACGGACGCGGTGATGTCGTGGGACTGGGCGAGCGCGAGCCGCTTCACCCGGCGGTTCACCTTCCCCAGATCGACCCCGACCACCCGGGCGGCCTGCTGGAGGGGAGGGGTGTCGTCGGCGACGATGATGCCGAGCTCTTCGTACGACGAATCGAAGGTGGTCATCACCTCGGCCGTCGCGATGAGCGTCTTCGACGGCACGCAGTCGGTGAGCACCGACGCCCCGCCCAGACCGTCGCAGTCGACGACGGTCACCTCCGCGCCGAGCTGCGCGGCCGCCAGCGCCGCTTCGTATCCGCCGGGTCCGCCACCGATGATCACGATCCGAGTCACGTACTCCATTGTCCCGCACGCCGCGTCCGGCTCCGCCCCGGGGGCCGGGCGGCGGGACATCTGTTGCAGAAGAGGCGGAGAGAGAGCTGTCGTACCCTCGACAGCATGTCGCTCTATGCCGCGTACGCCGGCAACCTCGACGCGCGGCTGATGACCCGCCGCGCACCGCACTCGCCGCTGCGCGCGACGGGCTGGCTCAACGGCTGGCGGCTGACCTTCGGGGGCGAGCACATGGGCTGGGAGGGCGCCCTCGCGACGATCGTCGAGGACCCGTTGTCGCAGGTCTTCGTCGCGCTGTACGACATCGCCCCGATGGACGAGGAGTCCATGGACCGCTGGGAGAGCGTGGGGCTCGAGGTCTACCGCCGGCTGCGCGTCCGCGTCCACACCCTGGACGGCGAGGAGTCGGCCTGGACCTATGTCCTGAACGGCTACGAGGGCGGACTGCCCTCGGCCCGCTACCTGGGCGAGATCGCGGACGCCGCGGAGTCGGCCGGGGCGCCGCACGATTATGTGATGGAGCTGCGCAAGAGGCCCTGCTGACCCGTACGGCGCCTACCATTGGGCTGAACGACGCACGAACGGGAGAGCGCGTCATGGGCCCCATCGCCACCTACGACGTCTATTACACCGAGCAGGCCGCCGCGGCTCGCGACCGGCTCGACGACCCGCAGCGCGCCGCGTTCGACAAGGGCATCTCCCTGCTGGCCCGGGACCCCTTCCTCCCGGTGTCCCGCCCCATAAGCTCCACCGGGGACGACCGCACGATCCGGCTCACCCAGAACATCCTGGTGGAGTACACGGTGAGCCGGGGCCGGCTGCTGATCTTCATCGTCGAGGTGTTCAACGACAAGGACGTCCTCATCGCGGAATAGTGCGGATCCAGCCGATTCCACGGATCCCCGCCGACGCCTCGCCGGGCCTCTGACGCACCACACCTTCGGCTCTCTTCGCCTTGCTTCGTCGGAAACGACAAGACAACGATCGCATTCCCGTGACCCCGTCATCTACGCGCGTAGGCCTGGACCGGCTACCCTCATGCGCGTGAACGCATCTCTTCTTCCGGACGACATCCCGGGCGACCCCTACGCCGCCGCCGACGCCGCCGCCGCACGGCTGCGTGAGCTGACGGGTGCCGAGACCCATGACGTCGCCCTTGTGATGGGCTCCGGCTGGGCTCCGGCCGTCGACGCCCTCGGCCAGGCAGACGCAGAGTTCCACGTCACCGAGCTGCCCGGCTTCCCGCCGCCGGCCGTCGAGGGTCACGGCGGCAAGATCCGCTCGTACCGGATCGGCGAAAAGCGGGCCCTGGTGTTCCTGGGCCGGACGCACTACTACGAGGGCCGCGGGGTCGCCGCCGTCGCGCACGGCGTCCGCACGGCCGTCGCCGCAGGCGCCAAGACCATCGTGCTCACCAACGGGTGCGGCGGCCTGCGCGACACCATGCGTCCCGGGCAGCCGGTCCTCATCAGCGACCACATCAACCTGACGGCGACCTCCCCGATCGTCGGCGCCAACTTCGTCGATCTGACCGACCTGTACTCCCCGCGCCTGCGCACGCTGTGCAAGGAGGTCGACCCCTCGCTCGAGGAGGGCGTCTACGCGCAGTTCACCGGTCCGCACTACGAGACCCCGGCGGAGATCCGCATGGCCCGCGTCATCGGCGCGGACCTGGTGGGCATGTCCACGGTTCTCGAGGCGATCGCCGCGCGTGAGGCCGGTGCCGAGGTCCTCGGTATCTCCCTGGTGACGAATCTGGCCGCCGGCATGACGGGCGAGCCGCTGAACCACGAGGAGGTCCTCCAGGCGGGCCGGGACAGCGCCGCTCGCATGGGGACGCTGCTGGCCCAGGTCCTGAATCGGCTGTAGGACGCTGCCTGCCCGGGCGGATGCCGGCCGGGCGTCCCCGGTCTCCGGAAGAACGGGGTGCGCCCGGCCCCGGGCCGAGAGCACCGGGCCGGCCGCCGAACCGGTGCCGTCCGCGCCGACCGGTGCTGGACTGGACGGGGAGAACCGGTGTCGCCCACTGTGTCCGCATACGGCCGCAGAGCATCATCCTCCGCATGGGACGGCTTCACCCGACCGAGGACGGATGCTTCCCGGTCCGCCCCCGGCACGGCCGAGGCCCGGCTCCCGCACGACCACACAACGAGAGGTTGACCCGACGTGCACGACGAACTCATCGCACGGGCCAAGGCGTGGCTGGCCGAGGACCCCGACGCGGAAACCCGTGAGGAACTCGCCAAGCTCATCGACGCCGAGGACCACATCGAGCTCGCGGCACGCTTCGGCGGCACCCTCCAGTTCGGCACCGCGGGTCTGCGCGGAGAACTCGGCGCGGGCCCGATGCGCATGAACCGTGTCGTGGTCATCCGCGCCGCTGCCGGCCTCGCCGCCTACCTCAAGTCCACGGGGCAGTCCGGCGGCCTGGTCGTCATCGGCTACGACGCCCGCCACAAGTCCGCCGACTTCGCCCGGGACACCGCGGCCGTCATGACGGGTGCGGGCCTGCGCGCGGCCCTGCTCCCCCGCCCGCTGCCCACGCCGGTGCTCGCGTTCGCCATCCGGCACCTCGGCGCGGTCGCCGGTGTGGAGGTCACCGCCAGCCACAACCCGCCCCGGGACAACGGCTACAAGGTCTACCTCGGCGACGGCTCCCAGATCGTGCCGCCCGCCGACGCCGGGATCGCGGCGGAGATCGAGGCGATCGCCACCATCGGCTCGGTCCCCCGCGCGGAGCGCGGCTGGGACACGCTCGACGACGGCGTCCTGGAGGCCTACCTCGCCCGGACGGACGACGTCCTCGGCCCGGACTCCCCCCGGACCGCCCGCACCGTCTACACGGCGATGCACGGCGTCGGCAAGGACGTGCTCCTCGCCGCCTTCGCCCGGGCCGGCTTCCCGGCGCCGGCCCTCGTCGCCGAACAGGCCGAACCCGACCCGGACTTCCCGACCGTGGCCTTCCCCAACCCGGAAGAGCCCGGCGCCATGGACCTCTCCTTCGCCAAGGCCCGCGAGACGGATCCCGACCTCGTCATCGCCAACGACCCCGACGCCGACCGCTGCGCCGTGGCCGTCAAGGACGGCGGGAACTGGCGGATGCTGCGCGGCGACGAGGTGGGCGCCCTGCTCGCCGCACATCTGGTCCGCCGCGGGGTCACCGGCACCTTCGCCGAGTCCATCGTCTCCTCCTCCCTCCTCGGCCGTATCGCCGAGAAGGCGGGCCTGCCGTACGAGGAGACCCTCACCGGCTTCAAGTGGATCGCCCGCGTCGAGGGGCTGCGCTACGGCTACGAGGAGGCGCTCGGTTACTGCGTCGACCCCGACGGAGTGCGCGACAAGGACGGCATCACGGCCGCACTCCTGATCACCGAACTGGCGTCCACGCTGAAGGAGCAGGGCCGCACCCTCCTCGACCTGCTCGACGACCTCGCCGTCGAGCACGGCCTGCACGCCACGGACCAGCTCTCGGTCCGCGTCGAGGACCTGTCGGTCATCGCGGACGCCATGCGGCGCCTGCGTGAGCAGCCCCCCGCGCGGCTCGGCGGGCTGACGGTGACGACGGCCGAGGACCTGACGCAGGGGACGCGGACGCTCCCGCCGACCGACGGGCTGCGATACACCCTCGAGGGTGCGCGGGTCGTCGTCCGGCCGAGCGGCACCGAGCCCAAGCTCAAGTGCTACCTGGAGGTCGTCGTGCCGGTCGGCTCCCGGGAGGGGCTCGACGCCGCGCGGGCCGAGGCCGCGGAACTGCTCGCCGCCGTGAAACGGGATCTTGCGGCTGCCGCAGGTATCTGAACGCCGGTCGGGGCTTCGGTCCCGGCACCGACCACATCAAGACCACGGAACGGCCGGACCCGGGTCGCCCTGCGGGGCGGTCCCGGGTCCGGCCGTTCCGGCTTGTCCTGCGCCGCTCAGCCGGCCGGCGTGACGGGGGTCGCGGCGGTGTCCCCGGCGGCCGGGCATTCGGTGTCTGACGGGGTGGGTTCAGGGCTGTCGGTGGAGGCGGGGGCGTCGTGGCACCGGGGCACGACGGGGCGTCGGTCGACGGCTCGGGGGCCGGAGGAGTCTGGGACGCGGGGGGTTCGGTACCGCCATCCGTGGGGGTGACGGCCGGGGTTTCGGTGGGGGTCTCGGTGGGAGTCGGCTCGTGGGTCGGCTCCGGGGTCGGGGTGGGGCTCGCGCTCACGGTCGCCGAGGGGGACGCAGAGGGGGACGCCGACCGGGTGGGCCTGACCGGCGGCGGCGTGGCACCACCGGGGTGGGGGGCATCGCCGCCGCGATCCGGTGCCGCACCCGGGCGCCGGATCTCGCCCACGGGCCGCGTGGCCGGGGTGTCGCTGCCCGCCCCGGGGCTGCGCGGGACGACCCCCTTGCCGTCCGGGACGGTGTGCACTCCGCGGAGGTAGTACTCCATCCAGCCGAGGACGAGGTTGAGGTAGTCGCGCGAGTAGTTGTAGCTGAGGATCGCCCGCTCCAGGCCGGCCGCGGTGCCGAGGTCGCGCTCGCCGGCGCACAGGTAGTGGCCTGCGGCCAGGGCGGCATCGTAAATGTTGTTCGGGTTCGCGACGCCGTCGCCGTTGCCGTCGGCGCCCCAGTGCTTCCAGGTGGAGGGCAGGAACTGCGCGGGTCGGACAACGTTGCCATATGGGACGGAAGCGCTCCCACGGGGCACGCGGCCCCACAGCGGTCAGCCCGGGGACCGGGCGCCGGGCTCTGTCGGCGCATGGGCGATGCGGGGCGGCGGAAGCCACGGGCGCGCGCGATCACAAAGCGGCCGGGCAGAGGCCGGACCTCCGCCCGGCACTCGGACAAGGCCGACAGCCCCGCCGCGCAGCGCCTCCGGCAGGATCAGCCCATCGCCAGCAGGATCGCCAGCAGGATCGCGCCTGCCACCGCCGGGCCCAGCACCTCGTACGCCCAGCGGACACTCGGCTCACCCTGGGCCCGCTCGGACGCCCCATGGGTGTCGGCCAGTTCACGCAGGTCGTCCATGGTCCGGTCGGCCTGGGCGCGGAACACCTCGGTGGGGGCGGCGGAGCCACCGCGCGCACCCCTCGCCGGACCGGCCGGCGCAGTGCCCTGGCGGTCCCCGGCGGACTGCCGCGCCGTCTGCCGCGCCGCCTTCTTGCGCGCACGCAGCGAGACGGGAAGCGCCCACAGCTGGTACTTGTCGCCAGACGTGGCGACGACCTCGTTCGAGTAGCCGGAGCGCAGCGAGCCGACCGAGCCCCAGGGCAGCACGATCACCCGGAACGGGTTGCGGATGCGCAGCCGCTCGTTGTTCGCGAACACGGCCGGGCGCAGAGTGAAGGCGGTGACCATCGGGATGACGAGGAGCAGTGCGGCGAGCGCCAGCCAGGGCGTACGGCCGTGCCCGGAGACCAGCGCGTCGATGCCGAGCCACAGCACGATGGCGAGCAGCAGCACGCCGGCCGCGATACCGGCGGGCGACCGGTGGACCCGGTCCGGGGACTCGGGTGCCGAGGGGTCCGGCGTGGGGGGCTGGTGATCCGGGGTCGTCATGAGACCGATTCTGCACGACGGGCGCCTCCGGCTCCGTAGCCGGTCCTCCGCCGTGGTCCGTGTGGTACGCCACGGCCCTCGGACCACATCGGGAGTGTTCGGGGGCTGTACAGCCGCTACGCGCGTAGATATGCTCGGCTGGTGACCATGCCCACCTCTGCACCCAAGCTCTCGACTCCGCGCGAGCAGGCTGGTACCCCCACCGCTCTCGCGGACGTCACCGCGTCCGACAGTACGCTGCGCCGCTTCCTCCACGGACTGCCCGGCGTCGACGCGGTCGGCCTGGAGGCGCGCGCCGCCTCGCTCGGCACCCGCTCCATCAAGACCACCGCGAAGGCGTACGCCATCGACCTCGCCATCTCGATGGTCGACCTGACGACGCTGGAAGGCGCGGACACCCCGGGTAAGGTCCGGGCGCTCGGCGCCAAGGCGGTCCACCCCGACCCGACGGACCGGACGACCCCCACGACGGCGGCAGTCTGCGTCTACCCCGACATGGTGGCCGTCGCCAAGGAGGCCGTCGCCGGCTCCGGCGTGAAGGTCGCCTCCGTCGCCACCGCCTTCCCCGCGGGCCGCGTCGCGCTCGAGGTGAAGCTCGCCGACGTGCGCGAGGCCGTGGCCGCGGGCGCGGACGAGATCGACATGGTCATCGACCGCGGCGCGTTCCTCGCCGGCCGGTACATGAAGGTGTACGACGAGATCGTCGCCGTGAAGGAGGCCTGCGGGACGTCCGCCCGGCTGAAGGTCATCTTCGAGACCGGCGAGCTGTCGACGTACGACAACATCCGGCGGGCGAGCTGGCTCGGCATGCTGGCCGGGGCCGACTTCATCAAGACGTCGACGGGCAAGGTGGCGGTGAACGCCACCCCCGCGAACACCCTCCTCATGCTGGAGGCCGTGCGCGACTTCCGTGCGCAGACCGGCGTCCAGGTCGGTGTGAAGCCGGCCGGCGGCATCCGCACCTCGAAGGACGCCGTCAAGTTCCTGGTCCTGGTCAACGAGACCGCCGGCGAGGACTGGCTGGACAACCACTGGTTCCGCTTCGGCGCCTCCTCGCTCCTGAATGATCTGCTGATGCAGCGCCAGAAGCTGGCCACCGGCCGCTACTCCGGTCCCGACTACGTGACGGTGGACTGATCCCCCATGGCTTTCGAATACGCACCCGCACCCGAGTCCCGCGCGATCGTCGACATCGCGCCCTCGTACGGCCTGTTCATCGACGGCGAGTTCGCGGAAGCGGCCGACGGCAAGGTCTTCAAGACGGTCAGCCCGTCCACCGAGGAGGTCCTCTCCGAGGTCGCCCAGGCCGGCGAGGCGGACGTGGACCGCGCCGTGAAGGCCGCCCGCAGGGCGTTCGAGAAGTGGTCGGCGCTGCCCGGCGCCGAGCGCGCCAAGTACCTGTTCCGCATCGCCCGCATCATCCAGGAGCGCAGCCGTGAGCTGGCGGTCCTGGAGACGCTGGACAACGGCAAGCCGATCAAGGAGACGCGCGACGCCGACCTCCCCCTGGTCGCCGCGCACTTCTTCTACTACGCCGGCTGGGCCGACAAGCTCGGCCACGCGGGCTTCGGCTCCGACCCGAAGCCGCTGGGCGTCGCGGGTCAGGTCATCCCGTGGAACTTCCCGCTGCTGATGCTGGCGTGGAAGATCGCCCCGGCGCTCGCGACCGGCAACACGGTCGTCCTGAAGCCCGCGGAGACCACTCCTCTGTCGGCGCTGTTCTTCGCGGACGTCTGCCGCCAGGCGGGGCTGCCCAAGGGCGTCGTCAACATCCTGCCGGGATACGGCGACGCGGGCGCCGCGCTGGTCGCGCACCCGGACGTGAACAAGGTCGCCTTCACCGGCTCCACGGCGGTCGGCAAGGAGATCGCGCGCACGGTCGCGGGCACGAAGAAGAAGCTCACCCTCGAACTCGGCGGCAAGGGCGCCAACATCGTCTTCGACGACGCGCCCCTGGACCAGGCCGTCGAGGGCATCGTGAACGGCATCTTCTTCAACCAGGGCCAGGTCTGCTGCGCGGGCTCCCGCCTCCTGGTGCAGGAGTCGATCCAGGACGAGCTGCTGGAGTCCCTGAAGCGAAGGCTCTCGACCCTCCGTCTCGGCGACCCGCTCGACAAGAACACCGACATCGGCGCGATCAACTCCGCCGAGCAGCTGGCCCGGATCACCGCGCTCGCCGAGCAGGGCGAGGCGGAGGGCGCCGAGCGCTGGTCCCCCGCCTGCGAACTCCCCGCGTCCGGCTACTGGTTCGCCCCGACGCTGTTCACCAACGTCACCCAGGCGCACACCGTCGCCCGCGACGAGATCTTCGGCCCTGTGCTGTCCGTCCTGACCTTCCGTACGCCCGACGAGGCGGTCGCCAAGGCGAACAACACCCCGTACGGGCTGTCCGCCGGCATCTGGACGGAGAAGGGTTCCCGGATCCTGGCCGTCGCGAACAAGCTGCGCGCCGGTGTCGTCTGGTCCAACACGTTCAACAAGTTCGACCCGACCTCGCCGTTCGGCGGCTACAAGGAGTCGGGCTTCGGCCGCGAGGGCGGCCGCCACGGCCTGGAGGCGTACCTCGATGTCTGAGAAGTCCGAGAAGACCGAGCAGCGGCTCGGCGTCTTCAAGACCTACAAGCTGTACATCGGCGGGAAGTTCCCGCGTTCCGAGAGCGGCCGGGTGTACGAGGTGACCGACTCCAAGAGCAGCTGGCTGGCCAACGCCCCGCTTTCCTCCCGCAAGGACGCCCGTGACGCGGTCGTGGCCGCGCGCAAGGCGTTCGGCGCCTGGTCGGGTGCGACCGCGTACAACCGCGGCCAGATCCTCTACCGGATCGCCGAGATGCTGGAGGGCCGCCGCGAGCAGTTCGTGCGCGAGGTGGCCGACGCGGAGGGCCTGTCGAAGTCCAAGGCGGCCGCCGTCGTCGACGCGGCGATCGACCGCTGGGTCTGGTACGCGGGCTGGACCGACAAGATCGCGCAGGTGGTCGGCGGCGGGAACCCGGTGGCGGGCCCGTTCTTCAACCTCTCATCCCCGGAGCCGACCGGTGTGGTCGCGGTCCTCGCCCCCCAGGAGTCGTCCTTCCTGGGCCTCGTCTCGGTGGTCGCCCCGGTGATCGCGACCGGCAACACGGCGGTCGTCGTAGCGAGCGAGAAGTCCCCGCTCCCGGCGCTCTCCCTCGGCGAGGTCCTGGCCACGTCCGATCTGCCGGGCGGGGTCGTCAACGTCCTCTCCGGCCGCACGGCGGAGATCGCGGCCCCGCTGGCCGCGCACCAGGACGTCAACGCGATCGACCTGGCCGGCGCCGACGACGTCCTGGCGAAGGAACTGGAGATCGCGGCGGCGGACAACCTCAAGCGGGTTCTTCGTCCACAGCCTGTGGATTACGCGGCGACTCCGGGGACCGACCGCATGACGGCCTTCCTGGAGACCAAGACCGTCTGGCACCCGACCGGTGCGCTGGGCGCGTCCGGCTCGTCCTACTGACACACCCGGAAGCGGCAGAGCCGCGCTTCCCCGCCGTCCAGGGGAAGCGCGGCTCTGTGACGCTCCGGCGCCGGTCGGACAGGTGTCAGTGCACCGCCCCGAGCACCTGTCCGACCACCGGGATGCTGCCGAGCGACTGCGCCTGGGCCACCGGCCGGGTCAGGGCCTGCGAGGACAGCGGCTTGAAGTCGGCGACCTGGGTGCCGACTCCGTTGTCGAGCGGGTCGACGCCCGTACCGGCCAGGGGGTTGGGCTTGAGGCCCGCGAGGGGACCGGTGGCGTATCCCGCCGCCCCCGTCAGGGCCGGCAGCGCCGCCTGTGGGTCGGCGTGACCGAGCGACGCGGGCCGGGTGCGCATCACATCCAGGACCGGTCCGGTGTCCGCCGATGCCGTGGCCGCGCCCGCCCCAAGTGCGGCACCCGTGGTCGCGAGGGCGACCAGGACCCGCCGAGCGGTGGGGTTCTTGGGCGAGGCGTGTCGTGCCATGGCTGCTGCCACCTTCTCCGTGCTCAAGGTAATCATGTCGGCACACAGGGTAGTTGAGGTGTGATGTGCGCTCCAACGCCGACCCGCGGGGTCGGCGCGGTGTCCGCGATGCGTCAGACTGGTGTCCCATGAGTGTCCACCCACCGGTCCCCGCCCGCGTCGTGCTGCTCTGCGGCCCCTCCGGCTCCGGCAAGTCCCTTGTCGCCGCGCTCTCCGGTCTGCCCATGCTGCGGCTCGACGACTTCTACAAGGAGGGCGACGACCCCAGCCTCCCGCTGGTGGAGGGGAGTTCGGACATCGACTGGGACCACCCGGACTCATGGGACGCGGACGTCGCGGTCGCGGCCATCGCCGAACTGTGCGCCACCGGCCGTACGACGGTGCCGGTGTACGACATCTCGCTCAGCGCACGTACCGGCGAGGAGACGCTGAGCATCGGCCGTACGCCGGTCTTCGTCGCGGAGGGCATCTTCGCCGCCGAGGTCGTACAGCGCTGCCACGAACTCGGCCTCCTGGCCGACGCGCTGTGCCTGACCCGCGGTCCCTTCGCCACGTTCCGCCGCCGCTTCGTGCGCGACCTCAAGGAGGGCCGCAAGTCGGTCCCGTTCCTGCTGCGCCGCGGCTGGCGGCTGATGCGCGCCGAACGGTCGATCGTGGCCCGCCAGACCGCGCTCGGCGCACACGCCTGCGACCGGGACGAGGCGTTGAGCCGGCTGGCGGCAGCGGCGGCGGGCCGGCGTGCGGCGGCGCTGAACACCGCGGCCATCGGCTGAGGAATCACGCGGCGGCCAACCGCGTCCGCGAGGACGGCGACGGTTCAGGTGCCGAAAAACGGTTCAGGCACAAAAAGGGAGAAGCGGGACTGGAAGGACCCCCGACCCCCCAGTCCCGCTTCTCCTGCTCCCCCGTGTTCCCCCGTGGTGGTGCTTCCCCGTGATCCCCCAGCGGTCCCGTCGGCTCCCCCGAGATGCCGGAACCGCTCCCCCGTGTTTCCCCCGATCCCTCAGGCGACGAGCTCGCCGAAGGACTCCTCCTCGTCACGGCCGAAGCTGAGGACCTCGTCCTCGCGCAGCCGGCGGAGCGACCGCCAGATGCTGGACTTCACCGTGCCGACGCTGATGTCGAGGATCTCCGCGATCTCCGGGTCCGTGCGGCCCTCGTAGTAGCGCAGCACCAGCATGGTGCGCTGGAGCTCGGGCAGCCGGGCCAGCGCCTGCCACAGGACGGCGCGCAGTTCGGTGCCGCGCATCGCGTCCGTGTCGCCGGCGGTCTCCGGCAGCTCCTCGGTCGGGTACTCGTTCAGCTTGCGCCGGCGCCACGCGCTGATGTGCAGGTTCGTCATCGTCCGCCGCAGGTAGCCGCCCACGGCGGCCTTGTCGCTGATCCGGTCCCAGGCCTTGTAGGTCGAGAACAGCGCGCTCTGCAGCAGGTCCTCGGCCTCGAAGCGGTCGCCGGTCAGGTGGTACGCGGTTGCGTACAGGGAGGCGCGGCGCTCCTCGACGTAGGCGGTGAACTCCGCCTCCGCCGCCGAACGACGCTCCCCCGCGGCCTCCCCGTACGCGGCTCCCCCGTGAGCCTCCCCCGTGTGTGCGTCGACCACCGCCATGTAGGGCTGGTGCCCCGGCTGTGCGGGCACGGTGTACGCACGCCCGGTGCCGCGAGCGCACCCCCGCCCTCCCCCGAGCTCTCGACTCCGCTCGAGCAGGGAGGCGCCCCCTCCCGCCCCGGACTTCTCGGAACCCCGGGTCACATCGTGCAGGCGCGTGACCACTGCGCTGGGAACAGTGCCGTGCAGCGTGTTCATCTCGTGCCCCCCGTCGTGGACTTCCGGTGTTCTGTCTTGCTTCCTTGCCTGTGCCGAAAAGCTTGCCCGGGCCACTTCATGGCCGTGTCCGTCGACTGTCACAGACCTGTCACAGAGGCTGCCCGCGGCCGCGTCACGGCGCCGGCACGGACGAGAGTGGTATGACCACACGGCCGCACCGCCGGGCGACGCCTCGAACGGCGCTGGAACGCAGGTGGCGGGGCCTGCCGCCGCCGAAGTTGGCAGGAGGTCGAAAGACGGCCGGGGCATGGGCCAGAATGACACCCGTGCCTTCCCTGTTGCTGATCGAGGACGACGACGCCATCCGGACGGCCCTGGAGCTCTCTTTGACGCGCCAGGGACACCGTGTGGCCACCGCTGCCACCGGCGAGGACGGTCTGAAGCTGCTGCGCGAGCAGCGGCCGGATCTGATCGTCCTGGACGTGATGCTGCCCGGCATCGACGGGTTCGAGGTGTGCCGGCGCATCCGGCGCACCGACCAGCTGCCGATCATCCTGCTCACCGCACGCAGCGACGACATCGACGTCGTGGTCGGCCTGGAGTCCGGCGCCGACGACTACGTGGTCAAGCCCGTGCAGGGGCGGGTCCTGGACGCTCGGATCCGGGCCGTGCTGCGGCGCGGCGAGCGGGAGGCCAGCGACTCGGCGACGTTCGGCAACCTCGTCATCGACCGGTCGGCGATGACGGTGACCAAGAACGGCGAGGACCTCCAGCTCACCCCGACCGAGCTGCGGCTGCTCCTGGAGCTGAGCCGGCGGCCCGGGCAGGCGCTGTCCCGGCAGCAGTTGCTGCGGCTGGTGTGGGAGCACGACTACCTGGGCGACTCACGCCTCGTCGACGCGTGCGTGCAGCGGCTGCGCGCCAAGGTCGAGGACGTTCCGTCCTCCCCCACGCTGATCCGTACGGTCCGCGGCGTCGGGTACCGGCTGGACGCTCCTCAGTGACCGATCCACACGGGGGACTCCGCGGCTGGGCCGCGGAACGCAGGACCGCAGTGTCACGACTTCGCTTCACCAGCCTCAGACTGCGCCTCGTCGTCGTCTTCGGGCTGGTCGCGCTCACCGCCGCCGTGTCGGCGTCCGGCATCGCGTACTGGCTCAACCGCGAGGCCGTCCTCACCCGCACCCAGGACGCGGTGCTGCGCGACTTCCAGCAGGAGATGCAGAACCGCGCCGGATCGCTCCCGGTGCACCCGACACAGGACGAACTCCAGTACACCGCCGGGCAGATGGCGAACAGCAGCCAGCGCTTCAGCGTGCTCCTGGTCGCCACAGACGAACGGGGCAGGACCGTCGTCGGCAACTCCGACCTGGACACCTTCACCCTGGAGGACGTGCCCGCGTCGCTGCAGAAGGCGGTGAACAAGCAGCAGGCGGTGTCGTCCACCAACAAGTACGCCTACCACCTGTACTGGCAGCGGATCGTCGACGGCGGCAAGCCCTACCTGGTGGGCGGCGCGAAGGTGATCGGCGGCGGCCCGACCGGCTACATGCTCAAGTCCCTGGAGCCGGAGGCCAAGGACCTCAACTCGCTGGCCTGGTCCCTCGGCATCGCCACCGGCCTCGCGCTGATCGGCTCGGCGCTGCTCGCGCAGGCCGCCGCGACGACCGTGCTGAAGCCGGTGCACCGCCTCGGCATCGCCGCCCGGCGCCTCGGCGAAGGCAAGCTGGACACCCGGCTGCGCGTCTCCGGCACCGACGAACTGGCCGAACTGTCCCGGACGTTCAACCGCGCCGCCGAGTCCCTGGAGAAGACGGTCGCGGACATGAGCTCCCGCGACGAGGCCTCCCGCCGCTTCGTCGCCGACATGTCCCACGAACTGCGCACTCCCCTCACCGCGATCACGGCCGTCACCGAGGTCCTGGAGGAGGAGCTGGACGCCGAGACGGGCGGCATCGACCCGATGATCGAGCCCGCGGTACGGCTCGTGGTCAGCGAGACCCGGCGGCTGAACGACCTCGTCGAGAACTTGATGGAGGTCACCCGCTTCGACGCGGGCACGGCCCGGCTGGTGGTGGACAACGTGGACATCGCCGATCAGATCACCGCGTGCATCGACGCGCGCGCCTGGCTGGACGCCGTCGAGCTGGACGCGGAGCGGGGCATCATGGCCCGCCTCGATCCGCGTCGCCTGGATGTGATCCTGGCGAACCTGATCGGCAACGCGCTCAAGCACGGCGGATCGCCGGTGCGGGTCTCGGTTCGCGAGGAGGACGAGGAGCTCGTCATCGATGTGCGGGACCACGGTCCCGGCATCCCCGAGGACGTCCTGCCGCATGTCTTCGACCGCTTCTACAAGGCGAGCGCCTCACGTCCGCGCTCCGAGGGCAGCGGCCTGGGTCTGTCCATCGCGCTGGAGAACGCGCACATCCACGACGGCGAGATCACTGCTGCCAACTCCCCCGACGGCGGGGCGGTGTTCACGCTGCGCCTGCCGCGGGACACATCGCCGCTGATCGAGGAGGAGAACGGGAACGGAAAGGGCAGGAAGGGGAACGCCCGATGAGAAGACATGGCGCACGCCCCTGGCTCGCCGTTCCGCTGCTGGCCGCGCTGCTGGCCGGCTGCGGCATCCGCTCCACGCAGGTGCCGACGGACTTCGGCCCGGCTCCGTCCCGCGTGCCCTGTGCCCTCTCCGGTGCGGACCTGTCCGCGCAGGCGGGCCGCGGCATTCCCGTGCAGGTCTTCCTGCTGTGTGCCTCGCAACTGGTGACGGTGGACCGTTCCGTGCGGATACCCGACGGCACGGCGGAGGCCGAACGCCGGGTGCTGGTCGCCCAGGGGCTGCTCGGCCAGCTCGCCGCCAGGCCGTCCGCCGCGGAGAAGCAGGCGGGCTACTCCACGGACGTGGCCGCGGGCATCAAGGTCACCGGGGCGCGCGACAGGGACCCGGAGAACACGTTCCGGCTGAGCGTTCGGGTGCAGGACCTCACCCCGTACGCCCTCGCGCAGATCGTCTGCACGTTCGCCGACTCGGAGGCGACCGCCGCCGACGACGGGACGGTCGTGCTCGGCGGCCCGGACGTCCTGCCGCTGCGCCGCTACTCGTGCACGCCCGAGGTACGTTCCCGTCCGGGGAGCGAGGAACCGCCGTCCAGCGACGTCACCCCGTCCTGACCGCCTCATGCCGCACCGGCCCGGCGTCGGACCGGCCAGAGCCGCCTCACCCCGTGCTGGCCCGGTACCGGACCATCCAGAGCCGCCTCACCCCGTCCTGGCCCGGCACCGGACCATCCAGAGCCGCCTCACCCCGTCCTGGCCCGGCACCGGACCGGCGACCGCATCCGGGCGCTCCCTGCCCGGCACAGGAGGGAACCGTTCACACGTCGCGGTGAATGCCGGAACCGGAAGTGCCGCACCCCGCGTCTAGGGGGGCGTGCAGCGTCAAGGCTCAACCGGCGGCAGCGCCGCGATCAGCATCCGTGTGGCAGGGGGTCTCCTCCTCGTCGCACACCTCGCGTTCGTCGCCTGGATCACGCTGCGCCCCCTGGACGTGCCCTGGGTGAGGCCCGCCAACCTGCATCCGTTCGCCAGCATCAGGGCCGATCTCGCACTGGGCGGGCCGGAGGCAGCCCGCAGCATCGGCAAGGGGCTCGCGCTGCTCGCTCCGCTCGGGGTGCTGCTGCCCATGGCGGGCGGCAGGCTCCATGTGTCGCCGCTCGCTTCGCTGGCCCGTACGGTCGCCGCGGGCACCCTGATCTCACTCGGCATCGAACTGCTGCAGACCGGGGTGCCGGGGCAGGTCCCCGACATCGACGCGATCCTGCTCAGCACGGTCGGCGTGGCCCTGGCCCATCTGCTGGTCGTGCCCGCGGCCCGGTACCGGCTCCGCCGCCGGGTCGAGCACCGGCGCCGGGCGGCCCTCCCCCGGGAGGAGCCGGCTCAGGGGCGGACCCCGACGATTCCCAGGGTCGGAATAGCCCCGTAGAGCGACGCTTCGCCCCTTTCATCCCCGTAGCGTGGAACACGTCGAAAGCGCCGAGGACTTCGCGACCGCCGAGAACAGCGACACGGCCGGAGCCCGACGCCGACCGGGCGTCCCGGCAACCGCCGGGACCGGACTCACGGCCACGGTTCGCGAAGGAGCCACCATGACCACCCTTGCACGCCCCACGGACGGACGGATGATCGGCGGAGTGTGCGCAGCTCTGGCGCGGCGCTTCGGCACCTCCGCGACCACGATGCGCGTGGTCTTCCTGCTCTCGTGCCTGCTCCCCGGCCCCCAGTTCCTGCTCTACATAGCGCTGTGGATCCTGTTCCCCTCGGAGGAGAAGTCGGGCACGCACCCGGCCTGGTGACACCGGTCCAGGCAGCGACGCGCCGATGGGGCGCCCCGGAACCGGGGCGCCCCATCGGCGTACTGCGGGCGGACGGCCTCAGCCGAGCGGGATCCCGTTCACCGGCAGGCCGTGCGTCGGCAGTCCCCTGACCGGAAGACCGCCGAGCAGCCCGGCGACCGGCGCGGCCGGACCGTCGGCGACGACCTTGTGGGCGACCGGCTGGGCGGCGGCCACCGCGCCGCCGAGCGCATTCTGACCCTGGCCGAGGGCCTCACCCGTGCCCGGCACGATTCCGCTGAGGTCGCCTACCGGCAGCGCCTGGGTGACGGTGTCCAGTCCGGCGACGTTCGGCACGGCGGGGGCGGCGGGGGCTGCGCTCGCGACACCCGCGCCCGAGGCGGCGAAGGCGGCACCGAGCGCGGCGACACCGAGGGTCTTGGCAGCAGACTGCTTCATGATGAATGCGTCCTTCGTCCGATGACGGGGATCTGAGCGGTCCAAAACCGTAAACACGCGCATCACGGGTCCGCAAACATGCAAAAGCGGCCGGGACCTCGGCTCCCGGCCGCTCCGCAAACGAATACGTCAGCTCTCCGACGGCGCAGAACCACTGGTGGAGGCGGTCTGCTGGAACAGCCATTCGGACTTCAATTCGGCGTAGCCCGGCTTGATGACGTCATTGATCATCGCCAGTCGTTCATCGAAAGGAATGAATGCTGACTTCATAGCATTGACCGAGAACCATTGAAGATCATCGAGCGTATAGCCGAATGCCTCGACCAGGTGGTCGAATTCCCGGCTCATGCTCGTCCCCGACATCAGCCGGTTGTCCGTGTTCACCGTGGCCCGGAAGTGCAGCCGCCGCAGCAGCCCGATGGGGTGGTCGGCGTAGGAGTCGGCGGCGCCGGTCTGCAGGTTCGAGCTGGGGCAGAGCTCCAGCGGGATGCGCTTGTCGCGTACGTAGGAGGCGAGGCGGCCGAGCTTCACCGAGCCGTCCTCGAGCACCTGGATGTCGTCGATGATGCGCACCCCGTGCCCGAGCCGGTCGGCACCGCACCACTGCAGCGCCTGCCAGATGGACGGCAGCCCGAAAGCCTCGCCGGCGTGGATGGTGAAGTGGTTGTTCTCGCGCTTGAGGTATTCGAAGGCGTCGAGGTGCCGGGTGGGTGGGTAACCCGCCTCGGCACCGGCGATGTCGAAGCCGACCACCCCGAGGTCGCGGTAGCGGTTGGCCAGTTCGGCGATCTCCAGCGCGCGGGCCGCGTGCCGCATGGCGGTGAGGAGCGCGCCGACCCGGATGCGGTGGCCGTTCGCCCTGGCCCGTCGCTCGCCCTCCCGGAAGCCCTCGTTGACGGCCTCGACGACCTCTTCGAGACTGAGCCCGCCCTCCAGGTGCTGCTCGGGGGCGTACCGCACCTCGGCGTAGACGACCCCGTCCGCGGCGAGGTCCTCGGCGCACTCGGCGGCCACGCGCACGAGCGCCTCGCGGGTCTGCATCACCGCGACGGTGTGCGAGAAGGTCTCCAGGTACCGCTCCAGGGACCCGGAGTCGGCGGCCTCGCGGAACCAGATGCCGAGTTTGGCCGGGTCCGTCTCGGGGAGGTGGGCGTAGCCGGTGTCGAGGGCCAGATCGACGATCGTGCCGGGGCGCAGGCCCCCGTCGAGATGGTCGTGCAGCAGGACCTTGGGAGCCCGGCGGATCTGGTCCCCGGTCGGGGTGTTCTGGTGCTGGCTCGTCATTTCCGCACCATAGCCCCTACGCGCGTAGAACCGGACGGACGGCAGGGCGTCGATACCCAAAGGTGACCGGCGATACGGGTTTCGTACACCGTCGCTTCTGACACTGTTCTGTCATGGCACATCAAGCGACGCCGGTTCGCAGGGCCCGGCTGGGGAGGGCGCTCGGCCCGGAGCCGACAGCGGTGAGCGGCGCGGTACTGCTGCTCCCGGGCGGCGACGAGGTCTCCGCCCGCAGACCGTCCCTCCTGATGGCCGCCGCCCCCGTGCGCGCGCTCGGCCGCCGACTGGCACGGGCCGGCCACGGTGAAGGCCTGGTCAGCCATGCGGTGCACTACCGCTACCGGGGCTGGAACGGCAGCGAGGCACATCTGGCACGGGACGCCGTCTGGGCCGCCGACGAGGTCGTACGCCGCTACGGCGACGTGCCGGTCTGCCTGGTCGGCATCGGCATGGGCGGCCGGGCGGCGCTGCACGCGGCCGGGCACCCTGCCGTCAACTCCGTGCTGGCACTGGCCCCTTGGCTGCCCGAGGACGACATGGCGGCCTCA
The DNA here is from genome assembly GCF_053598275.1 of Streptomyces sp. NPDC001156. NCBI lineage: Bacteria > Bacillati > Actinomycetota > Actinomycetes > Kitasatosporales > Streptomycetaceae > Streptomyces > Streptomyces sp. NPDC001156. The sequence continues at coordinate 24,656 of NZ_JBSFJX010000011.1, forward strand.
CCCGAACCGGTGAAGCAGTTGGCCGGCCGGCAGGTGCTGATCGTGCACGGCACGAACGACGAACGCACGGACCCGGAGCTGTCCTTCCGGCTGGCGGAGCGGGCGAAGAAGGCGAACCGCGACATCTGCCGTTTCGAAGTGCACTCCGACGGCCACGCGTTGCACCAGTACCGGTCCGAAGTGCACGCCCTGGCCGAGGACTTCGTGATGGGCACGCTGTTCGGACGGGCCTTCTCCCGGCCGGTGCAGGACGCGCTGGCCGCTCCGCCGCCGCTGGGGTTGCGGATGCCGCTCGCGGCGGGGTTCGGACGGTCGCTGCGCCGGCCCTCGGAGCCCCGCTAAGGGCTACCGTCCGCACCGGCGCGGGTCCCGAGGCGCGCGGCTCCACCGCGCCGGGCTACGCGCAAGGGCGGCGGCACCGGAGGCGGTCGCCGCGCAGACCCCCGGAGTCCGCCAGGAGCGACCGTCCGCACCAGCGCGGGCCCCGAGGCGCGCGGCTCCACCACACGGAACGACACGCTAGGGCGGCTGCACCGGAGGCAGTCGCTCCACCGCGCGGGACGACACGCGAGGGCGGCGTGCGAGCCGCCACGACGGCTCCGTACCGTCAGTCCGGCAGCAGCCGCCCCCTCCTGGACAGCAGGAACTTCTTGAACGCCGCGACCGGGGGCGTGTCGACATGCCCCTCCAGCCATGCGACACCGATCTCGCGGACCGCCCTGGGCGCGGTGACCGTCAGCTCGGCCACCCCGGGGCGCGGCACCGCGGGCGGCGGCAGCAGTGCCACGCCCAACCCCGCCGCGACCAGGCCGCGCAGGGTCTCCGCCTCCTCGCCCTCGAAGGCCACCCGCGGCGAGAACCCCGCCTGCCGGCACAGGTCGTCGGTCATCCGGCGCAGCCCGTATCCGGGTTCGAGGGTCACGAAGGTCTCGTCGGCGGCCTCGGCGAGGCGGATGCGCCTGCGGCCGGCGAGCCGGTGGTCGGCGGGCACCACGAGCCGCAGCTTCTGCTCGTCGATACGGCGGGCGACCAGACCCGGCTCGTCGGGCACCGGCGAGGTCAGGCACAGGTCCAACTCCCCCGCCCGCAGCTTCTCGAGCATCGCCTCGCCGTAGTTCTGGACGAGGCTGAAGCGGACGCGCGGATGATCGGCGCGGAAGGCGTGGAGCAGTCCGGGCACGGTCTCGGCGCCCATCGTGTGCAGAAAGCCGAAGGCGACCTTGCCGGCGGCCGGGTCGGCGTCCGCGCGGACCTCCTCGGCGGCCCGCTCGATCTCCGCCAGGGCACGCTCGACGGAGCCGACGAACGTGCGGCCCGCCGGGGTCAGCGAGACGGTGCGGCCGCGTCGGGCGAACAGCTGGACGCCCAGGTCCTGTTCCAGCCGGACCAGCGCCCGGGACAGGGTGGACTGCGGAACCTGCATCTCCTGCGCGGCACGCGTGACGTGCTCGGTACGGGCCACGCCCGCGAAGTACACAAGGCGCGGCGCGAGCAGCGCGACGATGTCTACTCCATCACTTGTGTCACCGTACGGTGACAGGCCCTCGTCTGACCTCTGCTGATGCACCATGGGAACGATTATGGGGTTTCTGTGCATTGGACGGATGAGCGACGCGGTCCGTACGTTCGACGCATGCCTGCTGCCGATACCGGGGCGTCCACCATCGTGGGCGCCGATGCCACCACCCAGACGTCCGCCGACTCACGGATGACCCCCGGCGGCCCCGGCTACCGCCGGATGAGCCTCGCCCTCTTCCTCGCCGGGGTGGCGACCTTCGCCCTCCTCTACTCCACGCAGGCCCTGCTGCCGCTCGTCTCCCGCGACTTCGGGGTGACGGCGAGCGCGGCGAGCTGGACGGTGTCGGGCGCGACGGGCGGACTGGCGCTCTTCGTGATCCCCATGAGCGCGCTCTCCGAACGGTTCGGACGCCGTACGGTGATGACGGCGTCCCTGGCGGTCGCGGTGACGGTCGGTCTGCTGGTCCCCTTCGCTCCCTCGCTCGGCGCACTGATCGCCCTGCGGGCGGTCCAGGGCGCGGCGCTCGCGGGGCTGCCGGCGTCGGCGACGGCATACCTGGCCGAGGAAGTCGGCCCCAAGGCGCTGATCACGGCGATCGGCCTGTTCGTGGCCGGCAACAGCGTCGGCGGGATGAGCGGGCGGGTGATCACCGGCTGGGTCGCGCAGGAATGGGGCTGGCGGGTGTCCGTCGGCACCATCGGCGTGATCGCGGTCGGCTGTGCGGTGGCCTTCCGGATTCTGCTCCCGGCGCCCAAGAACTTCAGGCCGGGCTCGCTGCGCCCCCGCGTGCTGGCCGGCGCGGTCCGCGACCACCTCGCCAACCCGCTGCTGCGCCGGCTGTACGCGATCGGCGCACTGTTCATGACGGTCTTCGGCGGCGTCTACACGGTGATCGGCTACCGCCTGACGGAGCAGTTCGGCCTGCCGCAGGGCATCATCGGCTCGATCTTCCTGGTCTACCTGGTGGGTACGGCGTCGGCGTCGACGGCGGGCCGGCTGGCGGCCCGGCTCGGCCGCCGTGGCGCGCTCTACCTCGCGGCAGGCACCACCACGTCGGGTCTGCTGCTGTCGCTGGCGCCCTCCCTGCCGCTGGTCCTGCTGGGCCTGGTGCTGATCACCGCGGGCTTCTTCGCGGGCCACGCGGTGGCGTCGTCGGCAGTGAGCCACACGGCCAAGCACGGGCGCGCCCAAGCCTCGGCGCTCTACCAGTCGGCGTACTACATCGGCTCCAGCACGGGCAGCACGCTCGGTGCGGTGGCCTTCCACGCGGTCGGCTGGGCCGGGACGGTGGGCATGGGCGGGCTGGCGGTGCTGGGCGTGGTGACGATCACGCTGTTCGGATCCCGTGCGGCCCGCGCCGAGCGCCGGCTCGCAACGGCCTGATCCCGGGCTCGGACCTGCGGCGCGTCTCCCCTGGCCGGCGCCGGTTGTCGGTGGTCGCGTATAGCGTCCGCGCGACAACTGGGCCGAGCAGGGAGTGTGTTCATGGAGTTCCGGGTCGACCGCCGAGTCCTCGCCGAGGCCGTGGGATGGGCGGCCCGTGTGCTGCCCGCGAGGACGCCGGTGCCGGTACTGGGCGGACTGCTGCTGGAGGCAGGAAGCGGGCGGCTGACCGTGTCGGGGTTCGACTTCGAGACAGCCGCGCGGATCGAGACAGCGGCGGAGACGGCGGCCGACGGCCAGGTGCTCGTGCTGGGGCGCAGGCTCATCAATTTGCTTAGAGTTCTTCAGTGATCGTACGGTGATCGTGTGGAACTTCTTCGACTCTCAAAGGCCGCCAAACGTTTGGGTGTTCACCCCGTGACGCTTCGGCTTTGGGCTGACTCGGGGAAGATTCCGGTGACTTGGGTCGGGCGTGAGCGCCGGTTCTCCTCGATCGATGTGGAGGCGATGAAGGTCTCCACCGGTGGCGAGCGTGTCCGCCTGGAGGGCCTGTACGTGCGCGTGTCCGGCTCCTCCGGGCTGGAATCCTCGCTTCAGGCGCAGGAGAAGGAGCTGCGGGCCGCCTCCACCGGGGAGATCGTCAAGGTCTTCCGTGACCGAGCCTCTGGCCTGCGGGAGGACCGGCCCGGTCTGAGCCGGCTGCTGCGGGCCGTTGCTGACGGCTCGGTGACCGTCGTGCGGGTCACGCACGAGGACCGGCTCGCTCGGTTCGGTGTCGGCTGGCTCAAGCACTTGCTGTCCGTGCAGGGCGCGAGTCTTGAGGTGCTGCACCCGAAGAAGCTCGGTGGCCGGGATGAACTGCTTGAGGACTTCGTTTCGCTGGTCACCACGTTCGCCGGCCGCCTGTACGGGATGCGGTCGGCTGAGAACCGGCGTCGCCTGCTGGCCGAGTCGGGCCAGTGCGACGCAGGGCGCGCCGCGTGAGTCGAAAGCTGCCGATCGGTAAGGGCGCGACCTCCCGTACCGCGTGCGCCCGCGCCCTGCTCCGCAGGGCAGTGGACGAGAAGACAGGCGAACGCCTGTCGCTGTCCGCTGTGACGTTACGCGTCGGCTGGTGCGCGGACCTCGTGTCCCACATGGCCGCCGCCCTGCTGGCCGGACACTGGAATACCGACGATGTTGATGTGCTGGCCTCCGGCGTCGACGCGGGCGGCCGGAAACTGCCGTCGAACGCGTGGATGGCGCTGCGGCGTCTGGGCTGGAGTGCCGCCCCGCCCGAGGGCGTGAAGGTCAACGACCGGATCGTGCGCATGGCCCAGGAGCAGGCCGGGCGGGCGCTTCGCTCAGCGAAGTGGCGCGCTGACCTGACTGCCGGGGTGCTGGCGGCATGGCCCATCGATCCGAGCAAGCGCACTGCCCGCGAGTGGGACACCGTACGCGCAGCGGTCCCTGGTGGAAAGTATCTGCCGTCCAGCATCATCAAGGCCCGCACCCGGCAGACCGCCACGTATCTCAAGACCAACGGCCGTCTGCCCGTGGACGTGTTCGAACTCGAAGGCACCCCGAAAGCGGCACGCCTGCTGCTGCTCGCCGCGTGCGATGGGCAGCAGGCCACGATCGAACGCTCCGAAACCGACACCGGGCAGGCGCTGCTACGGCTTCAGCTGCCCACCCGCCCCGACCCGCAGACATACCGTGACTGGACGTGGGTGGCCTGCCCCATCGTTCTGCCGCCGACGGTCCCGGCATCGGCGGTGCTCCACCTTCCCACCCTCCGCCTCGCGGGTGACACCGTGCGCGCTGACCTGGCATACACCCACGCCGTCCCCAAGGCCAGCCGAACCGGTCATACGGTGGCGCTCGGCGTGGACTGGGGCCTGAACACGCTCCTCAGCACGGGCGCCGTGCAGCTGAACGGCGACGGGCGCGTCACTGCGCTCGGTGCCGGCGCCCAGTTCCGGGCCGCCGGTGTGCTCGCCAAGCAGCACCGCCTGCGCCGCCTCTCGGAGCGACTGCACACCAAGGCCGACCAGTACCTTCGGCTCATCCGCCGCAGCGAACACCATGCACTCGCTCCGCGACTGGACGTGCTGCGAGATGAGATCCGGCACGTGTCCCACCGCAGGTCGACCCTCAACGACGCGCTTGCGTGGGCTGCCGCCAGGTGGGCCGTCGACCAGGCCATCGCGGCCGGGGCCACGGTGATCTATGTCGAAAATCTGCGGTCGATGGAAGCCGGGGGCATGGGCCGCACCCTGAACACCCGCCTGTCCCAGCAGGTCCGCGGACAAATCGCCGGCCGCATGCGGCACCTCGCCACCGAGCAGGGCATCGCCGTGGTCACGGTTCCGGCCCGGAACACCTCCAAACTGTGCCCGCACTGCCTGACCCCGCTGCGGCACCGCAAAGCCCCCGACCGGCCCACCACCGCGGGATGGAAATGGGCCATCTGCCCCAACCAGGACTGCCGTTGGCAGGGCGACCGCGACCACGGTGCCTGGCGCCGTATCGCAGCCCGCGGCCTGGCCCACCAGGCCAAGACCGTTTCCGACCGCACCAGCGGCCTCATGGTGATCCGCTCGGTCGTCGACAACCTGGAAGCGAAGGCGGTCGTCACACCGACTGCCAAGACCAGTCGGAAGGACCGGACCAAGACCGGCCCCACCCGGCGTCGTTCCACACGCCCCGCGCCCAGGCGACGCAGGGCACCCTCCCCAGCACGGCCTCATGGTCCTGCTGGCCAGCGTCCGGAGGGACACGCTCACACGGACCGGACCCGGCTGCCCCGCGCAGCCCACCGACACCAGGGCGTGAACACGATCAGCACACCCACCACCGGCCACCGGCCACGAGGGGCAGCACTCGGCGCGGGATTCCATCTCCACGCCCACGCCTCCCCACCACGGTGGGAAACGATCCCGGAAACTCAATCCAACTCAGGATCGCATAGCTGATCAGAGACGCTGCTGGACATCTGCCGGGTGCTGCCGGACGGTCCGGTGAGCTGTGCACTGGAGGGGACGCGGTTCACCGTGGAGGTCGGCGGCACGCGGTTCGGGCTGTCGACGCTGCCGCGGGAGGAGTACCCGGCGCTGCCGGTGCCTCCGGAGCCGTACGGGAGCGTGGACGCCGCCGCCTTCGCGACCGCCGTCGGCCAGGTCGCCGTGGCCGCCGGCCGCGACGACACCCTTCCCGCGCTCACCGGAGTACAACTGCGCCTGGACGGCGGGACGATGACGCTGGCCGCGTCGGACCGCTATCGGTACGCGGTACGGCGGCTGGACTGGATGCCGGAGGCCGTGGCCGCCGACGGCGCGGTGGAGGCCCTGCTGCCCGCGCGCCGCCTGCACGACGTCTCGCGGTCGCTGGCCCGTTCCGGCCCGGTCGGCATCGGTCTGGCACCGGCGGACGGCGGGCTGATCGGCTTCGAAGGCGGCGGCATTCGGGCGGCGGTGCGGATGCTGGAGGGACGGCTGCCGAAGTACGGGGCACTGTTCGACCTGGCGGGGGCCGCGACCGCCGAAGTGGAGTGCGGGGTGCTGGCGGAAGCGGTGCGCCGGGTCGCGGTGGTGGTGGAGGCCAACAGCCCGGTGCGGTTGGACTTCGCGGCCGACGGATCCGTGGTGCTGCGGGCGGGTTACGGGGACGACGACGCCGTGCAGCGGCTGCCGGCGACGCTGGACGGTGCGGCGGAGGTGTCCGTGGCCTTCAACCCGGGATACCTCCTGGAGGCGCTGACCTCCTTCGAGTCTTCGTGCGTCCGGATGGAGCTGCTCGGGCCGGGGCAGCGGGTGCTGCTCTCGGGGGCCGGGACTGGGGAAGCCGAGGCCGCCGGCGCGCCGGAAGCCGCCCACCGGCATCTGCTGATGTCCGTGAAGCAACTGGTCTGAGCTGGGCTTTCGTGCACTTTGGGGGCCGTTGTCAGTGGCCTGCGGTAGCTTCCGGAGTGCTGGGGCGCGATGGCGCGCGACAGGAACGGCCACATGGGTGGGTGGACCATGAGTGACGGCACGGCGACGATGGACGACCTCGACGTCCAGCTGGAGAAGCACCGGGTCGAACTGACGGGGTACTGCTACCGGATGCTCGGCTCGTCCTTCGAGGCCGAGGACGCCGTGCAGGACACGATGGTCCGCGCCTGGCGGAGCTACGAGAAGTTCGAGGGCCGCTCGTCCCTGCGCTCGTGGCTCTACAGGATCGCGACGAACGTCTGCCTGGACATGCTGAACGCGGGCAACAGACGGGCCCGCCCGATGGACCTGACCGACTCCACGCCGCTGGCCCAGGCCGCCCTGTCCCCGCGCCCCGACAACACCTGGCTGGAGCCGGTGCCGGACGCCCGCGTACTGCCGGCGGTGACCGACCCGGCGGAGGCCGCGGTGGCCAAGGAGTCCGTGCGGCTGGCCTTCATGGCCGCCCTGCAGCAACTTCCGCCCAAGCAGCGCGCGGTGCTCATCCTGCGCGAGGTGCTGGCCTGGAGGGCGAGCGAGGTCGCGGAGCTACTCGACACGTCGGTCGCCTCCGTCAACAGCGCACTGCAACGGGCCCGCGCCACGCTGGCCGACAAGAGCGGCGAGGGCGCCGGCGCCGCCGTCTCCGACCCCCTCGACGAGGAGCAGCAAAAGCTCCTGGAGCGCTATGTGTCGGCCTTCGAGGGGTACGACATGGCGGCGCTTACGGCCCTGCTGCACGAGGACGCGGTGATGACGATGCCGCCGTTCGACCTGTGGCTGCGCGGCACGCAGGACATCACCGGTTTCATGACGACGCTCGGCTCCGCCTGCGCCGGCTCCCGGCTGGTGCCGGTCGCGGTCAACGGCCTTCCGGGCTTCGCCCAGTACAAGCCGGACCCGGACACGGGCGGCTTCACGGCGTGGGCAGTCCAGGTCCTGGAGATGTCAGACGGCAGGATCTCCGGGTTCCACTGCTTCCTCGACACGAAGCGCTGGTTCCCGCTGTTCGGCCTTCCCCTCCAGCTCGAAGGGGAGGCCGACGAGATCGAGTAGGGCGCGCAGGGCGGGTGCCGGGTCGCGGAGCCGGATGCGGCCACCGGCCCGCCGGGCGGTGAGCTGAAGCCGGGCCAGTACGTCCACCGAGGCCAGGGTGACGGGCCTGAGCGCCGCGACGTCACACACGACGACTGCGGCCCCGGTGTCCTTCAGCAGTGCCCTCACGTCCTGGCCGAGCCGCGCCACGTCGTCCCGCGTGACGGGCCCGGCCACCACGAGTACGGCGGGTGTCTCGGCGTCCACGGTCGGTAGACCGGGCGGGCGCCCGGTACTCATCGCCGACGGATCCGCGAGGCACGGCTTTGCCTCTGGTCGACGGGGAACTCGCTGGTGTCGACGACGACGTCGAAGGGTGCGGGAAGCTTGATGGCCTCGCCGAACTTGGCGGTGCTCAGGAGGCGGTAGACGTCGCTGGTCCTCGCTGACGGTGAGTGCGCTCATGGCGATCTCCTGTCGGTGCGTCAGCGAGTTCAGCATGACGAACGGGACCGGTGGCGGTCCACCGGTCCCGTTCATCCGAAAGGGAAAACGCCTGGTCAGGCGATACGTTCCAGCACGACCGGCGAGGCGGCGAAGTCCGTGCCCGGCGTCGCGATGTCGTACGAGCCCTCGATCGCCTCGAGCGCGTACGCGAAGCGCTGCGGGGTGTCGGTGTGCAGGGTCAGCAGCGCCTCGCCCTCCTTCACCGTGTCGCCCGGCTTGGCGTGCATCTCGATGCCCGCGGCCGCCTGCACCGGGTCCTCCTTGCGGGCACGGCCGGCGCCGAGGCGCCAGGCGGCGACACCGATGCCGTAGGCGTCGAGGCGGGTCAGGACGCCCGAGGACGGGGCCTTGATCACGTGCTGTTCCTTCGACGTGGGCAGCGTGGCGTCGGGGTCGCCGCCCTGGGCCGCGATCATCCGGCGCCAGACGTCCATCGCGGAGCCGTCGGCCAGGGCCTTCGCCGGGTCCGCGTCCTTCAGGCCTGCCGCGTCGAGCATCTCGCGTGCGAGGGCGATCGTCAGGTCCACCACGTCCGAAGGGCCACCGCCCGCCAGGACCTCGACCGACTCGCGGACCTCGAGCGCGTTGCCCGCCGTCAGGCCCAGCGGCGTCGACATGTCCGTGAGGAGCGCGACCGTCTTCACACCGTGGTCCGTGCCCAGGCCCACCATCGTCCGCGCCAGTTCGCGCGCGTCCTCGACCGTCTTCATGAAGGCGCCCGAGCCGACCTTCACGTCCAGGACCAGCGAGCCGGTCCCCTCAGCGATCTTCTTGGACATGATGGAGGAGGCGATCAGGGGGATCGCCTCCACGGTGGCCGTGACGTCCCTGAGTGCGTAGAGCTTCTTGTCGGCGGGAGCCAGGCCGTCACCCGCCGCGCAGATGACCGCGCCGACACCGTCCAGCACGGACAGCATCTCCTCGTTCGAGAGCAGCGCGCGCCAGCCGGGGATGGACTCCAGCTTGTCCAGCGTGCCGCCGGTGTGGCCGAGGCCACGGCCCGACAGCTGCGGGACCGCCGCGCCGCAGGCGGCGACCAGCGGGGCCAGCGGGAGGGTGATCTTGTCGCCGACGCCGCCCGTCGAGTGCTTGTCGGCCGTCGGGCGGGACAGCGAGGAGAAGTCCATGCGCTCGCCGGACGCGATCATCGCGGCGGTCCAGCGGGCGATCTCACGGCGGTCCATGCCGTTGAGCAGGATGGCCATCGCGAGCGCGGACATCTGCTCGTCGGCGACCTCGCCCCGGGTGTAGGCGTCGATGACCCAGTCGATCTGCTCGTCGCTCAGCTCACCGCGGTCCCGCTTGGTGCGGATGACGGAGATGGCGTCCATGGCCATGGTTTCCTTCCGAAATTCGAAGGTGTGCGGCCCCTCCGCGCCGCAGGGGGCGACTCGGAGGGGCCGCACGGGAGTTACTTGGTGAGATGGTCCGGCCCGAAGGCCTGCGGGAGCATCTCGGACAGCGGCAGGATCCCAGCCGGGGTCTCCAGCAGCAGGTCGGGCCCGCCGAACTCGTACAGCAACTGGCGGCACCGGCCGCACGGGACGAGGACGTCCCCCTCGCCGTCCACGCACGTGAAGTGCGTGAGCCGGCCGCCGCCGGTGTTCTGCAGCTGCGAGACGAGACCGCACTCGGCGCACAGACCGAGGCCGTACGAGGCGTTCTCGACGTTGCAGCCGGTGACGGTGCGGCCGTCGTCGACCAGCGCCGCGGCGCCGACCGGGTAGCCCGAGTAGGGGGCGTAGGCACGCGACATCGCGGCGCGCGCCACCTCCCGGAGTGCCTCCCAGTCGACCTGCGGGGGCGGCGTCACTTGCCCTGTCCCTTCCGGTAGGGCAGACCGTCGGCCTTCGGCATCCGCAGGCTCTGCGCGGACAGCGAGAGCACCAGCAGGGTGACGAGGTACGGGGTCGCGGTCACGAGCTGCTTCGGGACCTCGTTGGTGCTGACGTACCAGACGAACATCAGCGCCGAGACCACGATCGTGATCAGCGCGGAGACGTACTTCTTCTTCCACACGAGGTACAGCGCTCCGGCCACCAGCAGGATCGCGAGCAGCAGGATCAGCGCATGGACGTTGGTGGTGCCGCCGCGCAGGTTGAGGCTGTCGGTGTAGCCGAACAGGGCCGCGCCGAGAGCGGTACCGCCCGGCCGCCAGTTACCGAAGATCATCGCGGCGAGACCGATGTAGCCGCGGCCGGCGGTCTGGCCGTCCAGGTACACGTTGGACGCCACGATCGACAGGAACGCGCCGCCCAGGCCCGCGAAGCCGCCCGAGATGATCACGGCGATGTACTTGTACTTGTAGACGTTGACGCCCAGGGACTCCGCCGCCACCGGGTTCTCGCCGCAGGAGCGCAGACGCAGACCGAAGGAGGTGCGCCACAGCACCCACCAGGTGAACGGGACGAGGGCCACCGCGATCACGGTGAGCGGCGACAGGTCGGTGACCAGACCGCCGATCAGGCCCGCGAGGTCCGAGACCAGGAACCAGTGCTTCTGGTTGAGCGTGTCCAGCCAGCTCGACAGGCCCGGGATGTCGAAGGTGCCCAGCGAGTCGATCGGCGGGGACTGCTTCGAGGATCCCTGCGGGGCGTTCTCGAAGGTGAACTTCGACAGGTAGCGGGTGGTGCCGAGGGCGAGGATGTTGATCGCCACACCGGAGACGATGTGGTTCACGTTGAAGGTGACGGTGGCGATGGCGTGCAGGACGGCGCCGAGCGCGCCGCCGATGATGCCGAAGACGACACCGGTCCAGGGGCCCCACTGGTAGCCGGCCCAGGCGCCGAACCAGGTGCCGAGGATCATCATGCCCTCGAGACCGATGTTGACGACGCCCGAGCGCTCGGCCCACAGGCCGCCGAGGCCCGCGAGGCCGATCGGGACGGCCAGGCGCAGCGCCGTGGACATCTGTCCCGTCGAGTCGATGCCGTCGGCACCGGTGATGAGGCGGACGACCGAGGTCAGGAGCAGTACACCCGCGACGATCAGCAGGAGTACGGGGAGCGAGAGTCGGCGGCTGCCCTTGCCGGGCTGCTTCGCCTTCGGCTTCGCGAGGGTCGCGGTGGACATCAGGCAGCCACCTCCTTCTTGTGCGAGTTGTTGTTGGCCTCGGCGGCCAGTTCGGCGCCCACCCGCTTCTGCTGGCGGCGCAGGCCCCACTGGCGTACGGCCTCGTACGAGATGACGACCGCGAAGACGATCAGACCCTGCATGATCGTGGCGATCTCCTTCTCGTACGCCACCGGGGTCGCGTAGTCGAGGGCGGGAGACGCCTTGTCGAGGAAGGCGATCAGCAGCGCGGCGAAGGCGATGCCGACCGGGTTGTTGCGGCCGAGCAGGGCGATGGTGATGCCCGTGAAGCCGAGCCCCGTCGGGAAGCTGAGGCTGTAGGTGTGGGCGTCGCCGAGCAGCAGCGGCAGGCCGGACAGACCCGCGACCGCGCCGGAGATCACCATCGCGGTGAGGACCATCTTCTTGGCGTCGACGCCGGAGGCCGCGGCGGCGGTCTCGGAGGCACCGGTGGCGCGCAGGTCGAAGCCGAAGCGGGTGCGGTTGAGCACGAGCCAGTACAGGATGCCCGCGAGGACCGCGAGGAAGACCAGGCCGTAGATCTCGCCGACGTCGGCGCCCAGGTTGATGCCCGGGAACCAGCCGGACTTCTTCATGATGCCGGTCGTCATGTTGTTGCCGACCTGCACGCCCCACACGTTGGAGAGGGTGAGGTAGCCGATGAGGCTGGTGGCGATCGCGTTGAGCATGATGGTCGCGACGACCTCGCTCACACCCCGGGTGGTCTTCAGGATGCCCGCGATACCGGCCCAGAAGGCGCCGGTGAACATGGCGACCAGCATCAGCAGCGGGATCTGCAGGAAGCCCGGCAGCGCGATGTGGGCGCCGACGACGGCGGTCATCATCGCCGCGAGGCGGTACTGGCCGTCGACGCCGATGTTGAACAGGTTCATGCGGAAGCCGATGGCCACCGCGAGTGCCGCCAGGTAGTACAGCGACGCCTGGTTGATGATGAGCACCTGGACGTCGGAGAATCCAGCCTGCTCGATCATCAGCCGGTACGGCTCGAACGGGTTCTTGCCGGAGGCGACCAGCACGACCGAGGTGAGCAGGATGGCCGAGACGAGCGCGATGACCGGACCGGCTACCGCGAGGAGCACCCGCTCCTTGTCGAACTTCTTCATCGGGCGTCGTCCTCCGGGGCGGCGTCGCTTGCGTCTTCGGTGGATTCCTCCACGTGCTCCAGGTGGCCGGACGCGGCACCCGTCATGGCGGAGCCCAGCTCCTCAGGAGTGATGGTGGCCGGGTCGGCGTCCGCGACCAGCCGGCCGTTGTAGATCACCCGGAGGGTGTCGGACAGACCGATCAGCTCGTCGAGGTCGGCGGAGATCAGCAGCACGGCCAGGCCCTCGCGGCGGGCCTCACGGATCTGGTCCCAGATCTGCGCCTGCGCGCCCACGTCCACACCGCGCGTGGGGTGGGCGGCGATGAGGAACTTGGGCTTGTGGCTCATCTCACGGCCGACGATGAGCTTCTGCTGGTTGCCGCCGGAGAGGGAGGCGGCGGTCACGTCGATGCCGGGGGTGCGGACGTCGTAGTCCTCGACGATCCGCCGCGTGTCGTCCTGGGCGCCCTTGATGTCGAGCCAGAAGCCCTTGGCGTTGGGGCGCTCGGTGACATGGCCGAGGATGCGGTTCTCCCACAGCGGGGCCTCGAGCAGCAGACCGTGGCGGTGCCGGTCCTCGGGGATGTAGCCGACGCCCTGCTCGCGGCGCTTGCGGGTGGACCAGGCGGTGATGTCCTCACCGAGGAAGGCGATGGAGCCGGAGTCGGCCTTCTTGAGGCCGATCAGTGCGTCGATCAGCTCGGTCTGGCCGTTGCCCTCGACACCGGCGATGCCCATGACCTCGCCCGCGTGGATGGTGAAGGTGACGTCGTCGAGGACGCGCCGTACCTCGCCGACGCCCTCGGCGGTGCCCTCCGCCAGCAGACCGGAGGACGCCGGCTCGGCGAGCTCGCCGAGGGAGGCGCCGCCGCTCGCGAACGCCGTGAGGCCCTTGACCTCGATGACCGGCCGGTCCGTGACGGTGGACTCGGCGGTCTCCGGGGTGGGCAGCTCGCTGCCGACCATCATCTCGGCGAGCTGGCGCGGGGTGGTCTCGGACGGGACGGCGGTGCCGACCGTCGTACCGCGCCGGATGACGGTGATGTCGTCGGCGACCGACAGGACCTCGCCCAGCTTGTGGGAGATGAAGATGACGGCCAGGCCCTCTGACTTCAGCTCGCGCAGGTTGTCGAAGAGCGCGTCGACCTCCTGCGGAACGAGCACGGCGGTCGGCTCGTCCAGGATCAGCGTCCTCGCGCCGCGGTAGAGGACCTTGAGGATCTCCACACGCTGGCGGTCGGCGACCCCGAGGTCCTCGACCAGGACGTCGGGGCGTACGTTCAGTCCGTAGCGGTCGGAGATCTCCTTGATCTTTTTACGGGCGGCGCCGCCGATGCCGTACAGCTTCTCGCTGCCGAGGACCACGTTCTCCAGGACCGTGAGGTTGTCGGCGAGCATGAAGTGCTGGTGCACCATGCCGATGCCGCGGGTGATGGCGTCGGCGGGGCTGTTGAAGGACACCTGCTCGCCGTCGACGGTGATGGCGCCCTCGTCCGGCTTCTGCATGCCGTAGAGGATCTTCATCAGCGTCGACTTGCCGGCGCCGTTCTCGCCGACGAGGGCGTGCACGGTGCCCCTGCGGACCGTGAGGTGGATGTCGTGGTTGGCTACGACACCAGGGAATCGCTTGGTGATCCCCGCCAGCTCGACCGCGATCGTCGGCTGAGCGGTGAGCGGAGGGCTGCTGGACGCGTCGATGGCGCACTCTCCTTGGAAAAGGGGCCCCTCTACGCGCGTAGCGCCCCTGCCTTAAATAGGGCTCGGGCCAGACCGGAACCGAGCGGTTTCCAATCGTTCCGAGCATTGTGCCGCGCGAACGGGGTGCGGTCAGGCCATCCTTCCCGCACCCCGCTACTCGGCCGTAACGCTCCCATTACGGCAACGCCTTGGCCATGGCTGTTATGGCCTCTTGTCCCGGACGTCCCGGCGCCGTTATGTCGACGCCGGGACTCCGGGGACGCACTTCACGCAGGCGGACGTCAGGAGGTCTTGACCTTGATCGTGCCGTCCTTGATGCCCTGCTCGGCCTTCTTCAGCGCGGCCTGCAGGTCGGCGTTGTTCTTGAACACCGGGTTGGAGTCGGCCAGGCCGACGCCGCCGTTGTCCAGGCTGCCGCGGATCTCGCCGCTCAGCGGCTTCTTGTCCTTGATGACCGACTGGGCGAGGTCGTACACGGCACCGGAGACGTTCTTCAGGGCCGAGGTGAGGATGTAGTTCTTGTACGACGCCAGCGCGCTCTGCTCGTACTGGTCGGAGTCGACGCCGATGGCCCACACCTTGTGCGCGGCGGCGGCCTTGATGACGCCCTGACCGGACAGACCGGCCGCGTGGTAGATGACGTCGGCACCGGCGTCGATCTGGCCGTTCGTGGCGCTCTCACCCTTGTCGGGGCTGGAGAAGCCGCCCTCCTGAGGCGTCTGGGTCAGGTACTGCTTCTCGATCTTGATCTTCGGGTTGACCGACTCGGCACCCTGGACGAAGCCCGCCTCGAACTTGTGGATGAGCGGGATGTCCACGCCACCGATGAAGCCGATGTGGTTCTTCTTGGTGGTCTTGGCCGCGGTGACACCGGCGAGGTAGGAGGACTCCTCCTCGTGGAAGACCAGGTCGGCGACGTTCTTCGCCTGGATGGTGTTGTCGTCGATGATGCCGAAGGTCACCTTCGGGAACTTGGCGGCGACCTCTTTGACGGCCGGCGCGTACACGAAGCCGACGCCGATGACCGGGTTGTAGCCCGCCTTGGCGAGCGTCTCCAGACGCTGCACCTTGTCGGCGTCCGTCTCGCCGTCCTGCGGCTCGACGTCGCGGCCGCTGACGCCGAAGTCCTTCTCGGCCTTCTGGAAGCCGGCGTACGCGGCATCATTGAAGGACTGGTCGCCCTTGCCGCCGATGTCGTACGCAAGGCCGATGCCCTGGGACTTGCCGCCCTTGCCGCCGGCGGACGAGGTGGACGAGCTGCCGCAGGCGGAAACGGTGACAGCAAGGGCTGCGGTTGCTACGCCAGCAACGGCGATTCGGGACACCCGGCGCATGGAACGAGACTCCTTTGTGCGTTGCGCCCATACCAGGCGCTGGTTCCGCGGCAGCGTAACGCGCGTAGACCAGACGGAAAACCCCTTCTGTCCGGTCTGTTATCGAGATGTGGCCACAGCCACACGGCACGTCACGGAGAGCGGTGCGGCGCTTGCAGGAGGCAAGGGCGCGGGCATCGCGCGGAGGGGTATGAGGGGTGGTGTCACCGCGGAAACGTGGGAGGGACCGGGGGCGGAGTCGGATGCGACGGGAAACAGTCACCCTACGCCGCCTCCGCCGCCCGCTTCCAAGCTGCGCCCGCCCCCCGGGACCGCCCTGCCGCGCGCGACGCGGCCACGCAGGCGCCCCCGGCCGGTTCCCCGGCCGGGGGCGCCTCTGGTCGCAGTCCGCTTGGTGGAGCCGACTAGTTGGTGTTGACGGTGATCTTGCCGTCGATGATGTCCTGCTTGGCCTTCTCGACCGCCGCGACGACGTCCTTCATCGCCTGGTACTTCGGGTTGCTGTCCGCGAAGCCGACACCACCGGACTTGAGGTCGCCGCGCTGCTCACCGGTCAGCGGCTTGCCGTCGACGACGGACTTGGCCAGGTCGTAGACCGCGCCGCCGACGTTCTTCAGGGCCGAGCCGAGGATGTAGTCCTTGTACTTGGCCAGCGCGCTCTGCTCGTACTGGTCCGAGTCCACGCCGATGGCCCACACCTTGTGCTCGGCGGCGGACTGGATCACGCCCTGACCGGACAGACCGGCCGCGTGGTAGATCACGTCGGCGCCCGCCGCGATCTGGCCGTTGGCCGCCTCCTTACCCTTGTCGGGGCTGGAGAAGCCGCCCTCCTGTGGCGTCTGGGTCAGGTACTGCGACTCGATCTTGATCTTCGGGTTGACGGACTTGGCGCCCTGGTCGAAGCCCGCCTCGAATTTGTGGATGAGCGGGATGTCCACACCGCCGATGAAGCCGATGTGGTTCTTCTTGGTCGTCTTCGCCGCGGCGACACCGGCCAGGTACGAGGACTGCTCCTCATGGAAGACCAGGTCGGCCACGTTCGCCGCCTGGACCGTGTTGTCGTCGATGATGCCGAAGGTGATCTTCGGGTACTTGGCCGCGACCTCCTTGACGGCCGGCCCGTAGACGAAGCCGACACCGATGATCGGGTTGTAGCCCGCCTTGGCGAGCTGTTCGAGCCGCTGCACCTTGTCGGCGTCCGACTCGTTGTCGTTCGGCTCGACGTCCCGGCCGCCGATCTTGAACTCCTGCTCGGCCTTCTGGAAGCCGGCGAAGGCGGCGTCGTTGAAGGACTGGTCGCCCTTGCCGCCGATGTCGTAGGCCAGACCGATGCCCTTGCCCGTGTAACCGGACGAGCTCTTGCCAGAGTCGGAGTTGCTGTTCGACTCCGTGCTGGACTTGCCGCACCCAGCGGCCGCGAGGGCGATGACCGCCACGGTCACCGCAGCTTGGGAGAACCTCGTCCTCCGAGAGATCACACGCACAGCAAGCCACCCCTTCGTCCCCACGGCACCGTGACCGGCCCGCTTCCCCAATGCGCCGCCACAGCAGCGATTCCGGCGCACAGTAACGCGCGTAGAAGGGGAGGGGAACGGGGTTTCTCGCGGCCGTTATCGATTCGTGCCGCCACCGGGTTACGTTTGCGCGACGGCCGTTACCGAGGAGTGTCACAAGGGGGCGAAAGGCGCGGATCGGGAGCCGGTTCCGGCCACCTCGGTGGGGGGCCCTGAGGGACACCCCGATGGCGCTCCGCGGCACCGCCCTGATGTCCTTCGGGCCCACCGCTCCGGAACCCGGGGACGCTCGGTCGGCGCCCCCGGAACCGCCCGCTCCCGTACGGTCTACCGCTCCGCGTCCAGCAGTGCCGCCGCCGTCATCAGCTCGACGCCCACGGTGATGGCGTGCTCGTCCACGTCGAAGTCACCCTGATGGAGATCGCGGATCAGGTGGTCCCCGGGCCGGCGGACACCGAGGCGGGCCATGGCGCCCGGCACGTGCTCCAGGTACCAGGAGAAGTCCTCGCCGCCGAGGCTCTGCTCGGTGTCCTCGACGGAGTGGACGCCGCGGCGCGCGACCATGGCCTCGCGCAGCAGGTCGGTCACGATGGGGTCGTTGACGACGGGCGGCACCCCGCGGATGTAGTTGATCTCGGACTTGGCCCGGTACAGGTTGGCGATCTCGTCGATCGCCGCGTGCACGAGGTCGGGCGCCTGCCGCCAGGCGTCGAGGTCCAGACAGCGCACGGTCCCGGACAGCTCCGCGTGCTGCGGGATGACGTTGGGTGCGTGGCCCGACTCGATCCGGCCCCAGGTGACGCCGAGTCCGCTCCGGGCGTCGACGCGGCGCGCGACCAGCGCCGGCACCTCGGTGGCGACCCGCGCGGCGGCCGTGACGAGGTCGGTGGTGAGGTGGGGGCGCGCGGTGTGGCCGCCGGGGCCGTTCAGCGCGATCTCCAGCCGGTCGCAGGCGGAAGTGATGGGGCCGTGCCGCAGCCCGATGCGTCCCGCGTCGACCCTGGGGTCGCAGTGCACGGCGATGATGCGCCCCACACCGTCCAGGACACCGGACACGATGGCGTCGGCGGCGCCGCCCGGGAGGACCTCCTCGGCGGGCTGGAAGACCAGCCGCACGGGCTGCGGCAGCCTGCCCTCGCGGTGCAGTGCGGCGAGGACGAGTCCGGCGCCGAGGACGACCGTGGTGTGCACGTCGTGCCCGCAGGCGTGGGCGCGGTCGGGCACGGTGGAGCGGTAGGCGCAGTCCGTCTTGGTGTCGGGGATGGGGAGCGCGTCGATGTCGGCGCGCAGGGCGAGCATGGGGCGTACGCCGTCCCCCTCGCCGATGTCGCAGAAGAGCCCGGTACCGGCGTCGAGCACACGCGGCGCAAGTCCGGCCTTCTCGAGGCGTTCCTTGATCGCGGCAGTCGTGCGGAACTCCTGATTGCCGAGTTCCGGGTGCATGTGCAGGTCGCGGCGGAAGGCGACAAGTTCAGCGCGCAGTGCCTCGGGCAGCGCGCCGGGGAGCAGGGCGTCCCCGGGGTGATCGGCCTCGGACTCTCTGGACATCAAATGGTTCACCCTTTGAAGGGTAGGGCGATCGAGCGGTCGACCGGCCCTCGATGGCGAAACTTCAGCCCCTCAGGCGAAGAAAAGTCGGCCGCCCGCCGCATATCCGGCGGTTGGGATGGGTACACTCACCCGGCTTTTCCGGGCAGTGGGATCGACGGATATCGACCAGGTCCGTCGGGGTGGCCGCGGAGCCGTCCGGCGCCGCGGAGGGCGCCCCGTGATCCCTGCACGGGACCGCTCCCGAGTCCGAGCGTCCCGTCGCGGGGAACGTCCGGAGGACCCGGCTCCATTCCCGCGTACCCCACGGATACCACGCCACGCCCCCGTTCCTCTCCCTTAAGCACCGCTCCATACGCCGGTTCGGCTTCCAAGGCCGAGACCGACGTCCACATGGCGGGACGGTGAACCCTCGAAAGCCCGCCCCCGGTCCCCCGTCCGGCCGAGTAGCGTGCGCCAGCGTGAACGCCCAGGAACCGGACTTCATACGCGCCACACGGGTCTCGTACGACACCATGGCCCCCCACTACGCCGCCCGTTTCCCCGACGGACTCGCTACCCGCCCGGTGGACCGTGCCCTGGTCACCGGGTTCGCGGACCTGGTGCGGGAGCACGGTCCCGCCCCGGTGGCCGATCTGGGATGCGGCGCCGGTCATGTCACGGCGAGACTCCACGCCCTCGGGGTGCCCGTGTTCGGGGTCGACGTGTCCCCCCGCATGGTGGCCCTGGCCCGGCGCACGCACCCCGATGTCCGCTTCCATGTGGGCACGATGACGGCCCTGGACCTGCCGCCCCGGACCCTCGGCGGCATCGCCGCGCTGCACTCGATCATCCATGTGCCGCAGGAGTACCTGCCCACGGTCTTCGCCGAGTTCCACCGGGTCCTGACTCCCGGCGGGCACGCCCTTGTGGCGTTCGAGACAGGTGACGACGAACACGTCGCGGCGACGGAGGGCCTTGGGCACCGGATCGACCTGGACCACCACTGGCACGCCCCCGACACGATCGCGGCCCATCTCGCGAAGGCCGATCTGCCCGTCCGGGCGTACACGCTGCTGGAGCCGGAGGCGGGCGGGAAGCGGCAGCGTGCCTTCCTGCTGGCCGGCAAGCAGCGGGAATCTCAGGACGACGGGGCCTGAGGGACCCCAGGACTCCGACGGGGCCCACCGGGTCCCGGAACGGGGCCGCCCGACGGGTCGGCGAGGAGCGCCGAGGGGCCGGGCGGATGCGTACGGCGGCGGCTGGTCCGCACCTCGGGCTCAGTGCCGGCGGCCGGTCCGCACCTGCGGCTTGGCAACGGCGACGCGCCCGGAGACACCGGCGGCCGGTCCGCGCCTCCGGCTCAGCGACGGCGACGGGCGAGGCCGGGCCCAAGGACCGACCCGCCGCTCGCGCACCGTCGCTCTCTCCCGCGGCGGGCACGCGCCGACTGCCGCGGTCGATGTTCCTCGACCGGGCAACGGAGCGCGAGCCGCCGGGATGCCGTCCGGACCTGCGCCGCCGGAGCGGTCCGTCAGCCGAAGCGGCCCTCCACGTAGTCGGCGGTCCGGGGGTCCGTCGGGTTGGAGAACATCACCGGGGTCGGTCCGTGCTCGACGATGGCGCCGGGGGTGTTCTGTTCGGCCAGGAAGAAGGCGCACTGGTCGGAGACGCGAGCGGCCTGCTGCATGTTGTGGGTGACGATCACGATGGTCACCTCATGGGCCAGCTCGCGGATGGTCTCCTCGATACGGCGCGTGGAGGTGGGGTCCAGGGCCGAGCAGGGTTCGTCCATCAGCAGGACCTGCGGGCGTACGGCGAGGGACCGGGCGATGCACAGACGCTGCTGCTGGCCGCCGGAGAGCGCGCCACCCGGCTGGCGGAGGCGGTCCCTGACCTCCTTCCACAGGCCTGCCTTGGTCAGGCACTCCTCCACCAGGTCGTCCTTGGCGTCGCCGCTCACCCGGGTGCCGGTCAGCTTCAGACCGGAGGTGACGTTGTCGTAGATCGACATCGCGGGGAACGGGTTCGGCTTCTGGAAGACCATGCCGACCTTCCGCCGCGCCTCGGTCAGCCGCTGCCCGTGGGCGTAGACGTCCTGGCCGTCGACCAGGACCTCGCCGGCCAGCGAGGCGGACGGGACGAGTTCGTGCATCCGGTTGAGGATGCGCAGGAACGTCGACTTGCCGCAGCCGGAGGGGCCGATGAGTGCCGTGACCAGGCCGGACGGCATGGTCAGCGACACGCGGTCCAGGACTTTGTGGTCGCCGAACCAGGCCGAGATCTTGCGGGCTTCGAGAGACGCTCCGGTCACTTCGGTCGCCGCGACCGGGGGCAGGGGCAGCGTGGTCTCGGTCTGAGTTGTCTGGTCGGTCACGGCTTGTCCTTCATCAGCTTCAGCGGTGGGGTACTCGGTCACGGCAAGGGGTCACAGCAGGTTGGGCAGGAGCAGCATCGCCTGGTCGGCGACCATCAGGCCCAGCGCGCCCAGCAGCGGGACACCGACCACCCAGGTGTGCGGCCGGCCCCAGCGGGCGTGCGCCCAGGCGAGGGCCGCGGCGGCCAGGACGAGGGCTTGACCCCACAGCACGAGCGGCAGCCAGGCCGTCTGCTGGGATGCCATCGGCTTCTCGTCGTCCGGCAGGGCGCCGGAGGCGACAGCGGGCGCGGGGGTGGGCTGGGCGGTGGAGACCAGGTCCGCGTCCACCCGCAGGATGCCCCGGGGCACGAAGGGGGTGCCGTCGGCCGTGATGAGCGTGAGGCGCCCGTGGCCCTCGGCCGGTGCGGGCGGCTGGGGGTCGCCGGACCGGCGCGGCCCGATGACCCGGTAGGTGTGCTTGCCCTGCCCCGTCGTGAGGGTGAGGGTGTCGCCGGTGCTCAGCTCGCCCAGCCGGCGGAAGGGTCCGCCGTACGTCGCCTGACGGCCCATGATCACGCTGACCCCGGACTGACCGGGCAGTGGCGTGTCCCGGCGGTGACCGGGGCCACGGGACAGGTCGTCGGCGGTGGTGCCCTCGCGGACCACCTCACGCAGGTGGAGCGCGGGGATCTCCAGGAGCGCGACGGGCTCACCGGGGTTCGGCGCGCGACCGCCGCCGGTGGACTGGCCCACCGGAGCGACCCCGTTGGCCAGGGCGGAGCGGAAGCCGGCGTAGTCGACCTGGCGGTCGCGGGCGTGCCGCAGATCGCTGACCAGGCCGGCGTCGGCGACAAAGCCGAGCAGCAGCGCGGCGAGGATGCTCAACGCGGCGCTGAGAATACGCAGTCCGGGCCCGGCGGCCGGGCGTGCCGGACGGGGGGGCCGGACCCGGCCGGGCCCGGCAGCCGACGTGTTGTCGGCTGCCAGGGTCCCGGACGGGGAGGCGGTCGGTGCCGTCATCCGATCTTCACCGACGCCGTGGTTGCGGTGCCCTTGCTGTACCCGGTGCGCTTCGCCGTGATCGTCACGGTGAGCTTGTGACCGCGGTCCGAGCGGGTGGCGGTGTACGTCGAGTGCGTCGCACCGCTGATCGTCCGGCCGTCACGCTTCCAGACGTAGCTGTACGACGTGGCCGACGGGGACCAGGACCCGGGACGGGCCGTCTGCCGGTAGCCGACCCGGTGGGTGCCGGCGATCGAGGGCTTGGCCACGTTCTTCAGGGCGGGGCCGACGGCCACGGTCACGGACGGGCTGGTCGAGGTCGTGCTGCCCGTGGTGTTCGTGGCGGTCGCCCGGCAGGCGATCTTGTGCGCGTAATCGGTCGAGGTCAGCCCATGGGTACGAGCGGTGGCGCCGCTGACCGTCTTGCCGTCACGGAGCCAGGCGTACTTGGTGGACGTCGCGCCGCTGAACGACACCGAGCAGGTCACCGTGGAAGCGACCCGCACCGTGCCGGTCACCTTCGCGGCCGTGACGACCGCCGGGGGCTTGATCTTGACCGTGTACGAGAGCGGAGCGGACGCCGAGGCGCCGTACACCGCCGAGTCGGACGGGGTGAACGCGGCCGTCAGCGTGTGGGTGCCGACGGCCAGGGCGCTGGTGGTCAGGGTGGCCGTTCCACCGGACACGGCGACCGGGGTACCGAGCTGGGTCGTCCCGTCGAGGAAGCGCACCGTGCCGACCGCGGCAGCCGGGGCGACGGTCGCCGTCAGCTTCACGGCCGTCCCCTGCACGGCCGAGCTCGCCGGGCTCGCCGCGAGCGTGGTGGTCGTGGCGGTGACGGGCGCGGTGCTCTGGTACGCGGTGTTCGAGGTGAACCAGATCGGCGCCGTGAAGTCGCCGAGGCTGGTCTCGTCGAAGGCCGTGCGGCAGGTCAGCGTGAAGTCGTAGCGGCCCTGGAGGGTCTGGAAGCCGGCCTCGCTGGCGTAGTCCCGCATCGTCTCCGTCAGGGGGACGATCATCCCGCCGTTCGCCGCCGCGTTGTAGATGTCGATCGGCGAGTTGCTCACCACGATCTGGCCGTCGGACGGGAAGCCCGAGCCCTTCACCGTGACGATGATGTTGGTCGCGGTGTCCGGGCAGGCCGCCGAGGTGGTGAAGTCGATCCCGCTGGTGTCCGTGCCGGTGGCCGGGGCCACCTGCATCGACCCGATGACATCGGCCTCGGCACCGCCGGTGCCCAGTACGAACGCCCCGGCGCCGACCACGGACACGAGCGTGGCCGCCAGTGAGCGGCGTACAGCCTTGGCATACATGATGTGTCGTTTCTCCCAATCTTTCCGGACTTAGCCGGCTCAGGTGTTCGAGGTGTCGGTGGCGGGGAAGTCCTCGCGCGCACGGGCGCGCCGGACGACGACGACACCCGCAAGGACCAGCGCGGCCGACAGAGTGCCGAGCACGCCCGCGTTGACGCCGGTGGCCGCGAGGGAACCGCCGTTGCCCGAACCGCCGGACGCACCGCCGTTGACGTTGGTCGAGATGTCCTGGGAACCGTCGCCCGTAGAGGTGTCCGTCGGGGCCGCCGTGTCGGTGGGCAGGGTGGTGTCGGTCGGAGTCGGGTCGTCCGTGGGGGACTCCGTGTCCGTGGGGGACTCCGTGTCCGTCGGCGAGTTGGTGTTCGAGGGCGTCGCGGAGGAGGAGGTCGTGGTGGTCGGCGAGGTGGTCGGACTGGCCGGGTCGGTGTCCTGGTACTTAGTGTTGGAGGTGAACCAGATCGGCGCCGTGAAGTCTTCGAGGCTGGTCTCGTCGAAGGCAGTACGACAGGTCACCGTGAAGTCGTAGCGGCCCTGCAAGGTCTGGAAGCCGGCCACGTTGGCGTAGTCGCGCATCGTTGACGTCAGGGGCACGATGATGCCGTTGTCCACCGTCTTGTTGTAGGTGTCGATCGGTGAGTTGCCCACCACGATCTGGCCGTCGGCCGGGAAGCCCGAGCCCTTCACCGTGACGATCAGGTAGGTCGCGGAGTCCGGGCAGGCCGTCGAGGTGGTGAGGTTGATCCCGCTGTCGTCGAAGCCGGTGTGGGGTTCCACCTTCAACGTGCCGGCGTCGGCGGCCGACGCCTGGGCGGCGGTCACCCCGGTGACGAGCAGCCCTGCCGTACCGCAGGCCGCCATCAGCGAACCGAGGCGGACGGCGGCCGCTCGGGACCTCCGGGGCTTGTGCAGTGTGAAGGACACGGTGTTTCTCTCCCTTGGAAGTGGATCAGGACGTGGTGGTGGTGATCACTCGCCGGTGTCGGTGGTCGGTCCCTCGGTCCGGGACCGACGGCCGCGCAGCCAGAGGGCGAAGCCGGCCAGGAGTGCCAGCAGGAAGACGGTGAATCCGGCCACCGACCAAGCGGTGAACACGCTGTTCGACTCCTGGGCGGCGCTCGCTCCCGCTCCGTTCGGGAGTGCGGCGACCGGCGTCCCGGAGCTGTCCGGCAGGGCGGACGCCGCGGGCTGCCCCGACTGCTGTCCGGACTTCCCCGGTGCCGCCTGGGGCGCCGCTGCCGTCCCTCCCGGAGCCGTTGTCCCGGTGGCGGGGTTCTGCGACGCCGCCTTGGGGAACACGACCTTGGTGCCGTCCTTGTACGAGGTCTTCCCGGTGAAGCGCAGCGATCCGGTGAAGTCCCGCAGGCTGTGGAAATCGAAGGGGCTCTTGAGGCAGCTCACCGTGAAGGTGTACGTGCCGCGGAGGGTGGTGAACCCGGCCGTGGTGGCGTAGTCCCGCATGGTGAACGTCAGCGGGATCGCGAGGCCGCCGCCCGCCACCGCCGTGTACGTGGTGAGCGGCGAGTTGCCCACGACGATCTGGCCGCTGCGGGGGAAGCCCGACCCGGTGACACTGGCGATGATGTTGGTCGTCGTCGCGGGGCAGGGCGCGTCTGCGGTGAGGCTGATGGGCTCGGTGTCGCTGCCCTTCGCCGGGGTGATCGCGAGCTTCCCGCCGTCCGCGGCCTGCGCGTCCGCAGGTGTGCCCGCCACGAACGCACCGACGGTCAGCAGCGCGACCGCCGCCAGGCCGACCGCCTGCTTCGCACCGGACTTCTTGCCGATCGTGCGCGTGGACTTGGTGGCGGCCCCGGTCGGGGGGTTCCGGCGACGTCGGCGGCGTACCAGCCATACCGTAGCGGCGCCGGCGAGGACGAGGAGCACGGCGAGCAGCGCCCAGGGTACGGCGGAGAAGGCCACGGTGCGGGTGACACGGGGCAGGATGCGGAACTTGACGTCGCCGCGCACAGGCTGGGGGTCGACCGTGACCGTCGTCGTGTCGCGGAACGCCGGGAAAACGCCGGTGGCCGTCGTCGTCATCGTCACGGCGTCACCCGGAAGCAGTTCGGGGAGGTCACGGAGCTTCGCCACCTTCGCCGTGCCGCCGAACGCGTCGCGGACGCTGACCGCCTGATGGGCCGCCAGCCGCACGTTGCCGGTGTTGCGGACGGTGTACGTCACGGTCGCAGAGCCGCTGCCGAAGGGGTTGGCGGTGCCGTGGTATGCGGTGTGCAGGTTCTCGACGGCGAGCCGGGACGTGATCTCGCCGGCGACGCGGAGGTAGATACGCGCGCCGACCCGCTGGTCGACGGCGACCTTGTTGCCCTTCTTGTCGGTGGCCGAGGCCGCGAGCGAGGCGACGATGCCGCCGGTGTGATCTCCGGGGGTCGCCTTCATCGGGACGGTCAGGGTGAAGGGCACAATGACTCGGGAGCGGGCGGGTATCTTCACCCGGTTCTTGCCCAGCTTGACCCAGGCACCGGCGTCAGTGGGCTTGCGCTTGGCGGCGTAGAGGTCGAAGCCGCCGTCGGCGGTGGTGAAGGCGTCCTGTGCGTACACCTTCAACATGAGGGGCTTCGTGCCGTAGTTGAAGACGGCGAGGTGGTCCTTGACGATGGCGCCCGGGGTGGCGCCGTACGAGAAGTTCGGCCGCGCGTCGGGCTTCTTCGCGGCCGAGGGCTGAACGCCGAACGTCGTACGTCCCGTACCCCCGTGCCCCGCGTCGCTCCGTTGGGTGGCCGGTGCGGTGGCCGAAGCGGCCGCGGCCGGAAGAACGGCGAGAAGGCAGGCGGCCAGAAGGGCGGCGATGCGGCGGGCTGAGGTGGTGATCATGTCGGGTCGTCCGTTCGGGCGCGGGCGGTACCTGGTGTGCGGAGGGGCGGAGGTGGCCGGGATGGGCATCACTGCCCGTCCCGGCCCGGGGCGGATCCTCAAAGGGGCTGAGGTTCTGCCCCGTCACCCAGCCGCCCGGATCAGATGGCCGTCAGGGTCAGCGTGGCGGTGTAGGTGCCGGCCACAGTCGAGGTCGGCACGTTGAAGGCCAGGTCGGCGCCGAGGTGGGCGGTGCCCAGACCGGTGCCGTTGGCCAGGGAGCGGGAGGCCTTGAGGCCGGCCGCACCCGAGTCGGACGGAGCGACACCGTGGGCCGCGTCGACCGACGAACCGGCGGTGACCGTCTGGGACGTGCCCTTGTCGATCACCTTCGGGGACCAGCCGAGGTTCTGGCCGTTGATCTGGTGCGAGCCACCGTCGGAGAAGTCGGTCACCTGACCGCTGACGGACCAGCCCGGGTTACCGGCGCGGGTGTCGGTGAGCGTGACCGGGTTGATCGCGCCCGCGGTGGTGAGCAGGTCGCCGTCGGCGTTCAGCTGCGGAGAGGGCAGCGTGACGTGCGGGTTGTCGACGCTGATGACCAGGGCGCCGGACTGCACGGTGGTGGTGATGTCCTCGGAGGCGGTGACGCCCTTGAAGGCACCGATCACGTAGGGGACGGCACCGGAGGTGGAGCCGGCGTACGCGTCGGGGTTCGTCGGGACGAAGACCGCGGTGAAGGAGTGGTCACCCTCCGCCAGGCTGCTGGTGGAGAAGGAGGCCTGACCACCCACGACCGGAACGGTGCCCAGCGTGGTGGTGGTGCCGCCCACGGTGTCCTGGAACTTGACGGAGCCGCCCGCCGCGGCGGGCGCCACCGAGGCCGTCATGTTGACGGGGCTGAACTTGTCCGCCGTGCCCTCGGGGGAGACGGCCAGCGCGGTGGTGGTCGGGGTCGCCGGGGCGGCCTCGACGGTGTAGTCGACAGCGCTGGACGTGGAGCCGTTGAAGGCCGTGCTGGACGGGGTGAACACCGCGGTCAGCGAGTGGCTGCCGGCGCCAAGGGCGCTCGTGGTGAGCTGCGCCTGGCCGCCGGAGACGTTCACCGGGTTGCCCAGCGCCGCGCCGTTGTCCTTGAACTGGACCTGGCCGGCGGCACCCGCGGGGCCGACGGACGCGGTCAGCGTCACCGGGGTACCCGCGGTGACCGGGGCGTTCGGGGACACCGCGAGGGAGGTGGTGGTGTCCGTCTTCACGGCCGGGTCGGTGTTCTGGTACGTCGTGTTGGACGTGAACCAGACCGCGGACGAGAAGTCACCGAGGCTGGTCTCGTCGAACGCCGTGCGGCAGGTGACGACGAAGGAGTACTTGCCGGTCAGGGTGGTGAAGCCGGCCGTGTTGGCGTAGTCGCGCATCGTCGACGTCAGCGGGATGATCATCCCGCCGCTCGGCGCCGTGTTGTACGTCTCGATCGGCGAGTTGCCGACCACGATCTGGCCGTCGGTCGGGAAGCCCGAACCGAACACCGAGACGATGACGTTGGTCGCGTTGCTCGGGCAGGCGTCCGAGGTGGTCAGCTGCATACCCGTGTCGTCGAAGCCGGTCGCCGGGGTGACCTCGGCCGTACCGATCTCGGCGGCGTGCGCCGCGGGAGCCATGATGAGGCCGCCCGCGAACGCGGTGACCAGACCCGCGAGACCGCCCGCCATTGCCCGCGAGAGAGTCTTCTTCAGCACTGTCGTGCTCTCCTTTAAGAGGATTTATCGAAGAGTTGGCGAGGTCAGGGGGTCTGCTTGCTGGTGTCGCCGCAGTTCGGGTTGGTCGCGAAGCCGTAGGTGTTGATCACCGACGTCTGCTGGCAGACCAGGGAGTTGGAGCCGACGAAGACGTCGCTGTACGGTGCCGAACCGATCTTGCTGGTCGGAATGACGTTGTAGACGTCGCGCTTCACACCGAAGTTGTTGTTGAGAACGTTCGGCGCGAGACCGTCGATCGTGCCGAGGATGGCGCGGCCGCGAAGGTCAGCGATGGTCTGCGAGGACTGCGCGTTGTACTGCGCGATGGAGAACGGGACGAGCGCGGTGTCGTCGAGGACACGACCGTCGTGCTCCTGGACGGGGGCGCCGCCCTTGGTGTCCTTGATGCAGGGGTAGATACCGGCGACCACGTCGGCGTCCGTGATGCCCATCTGGGACTCCCAGAAGCTGCGGGTGCCGGAGCCGGCCTGCGGCAGGTACACCGTGAACTTGTAGTTCGGGCCGGTGCCCACGTAGGTCGCGTTGCAGTGGTAGATGGCCTTGAGGTCGGCCAGGGCGAGCTTCCGCGGCACCTTGCTGCTGGGGGTGATCGCGTAGCTCACGCCGTCGACGGCGAACGGCACGTAGGTCAGGCCCGGGCTGGCGGCGGCCAGGTTGAGGCTGGAGGAACGCGCGAAGTCCACGCAGCCGTCACCGGCTCCGTTGTTCGCCTGCAGCGAGGTCAGCAGAGCGGCGCGGCCGGCGCCGGAACCGTTCGGGCGGTTGAGCGTGCAGCCCGGGGTGGCGACGGGGTCCTTGGTGGTGATCTGAGCGGAGCCGACGGCGTTGTACGAGCCGATGACCTTGGTGCCGTTGATGGTGATGGCGTTCGACAGGCCGTTCATCACGTCCTGCGTGGTGTCGGAACCGACACCCGCGAGCTGACGGTAGGTGGGCGTGCCGGACGGGTCGGCCGAGGCCTGCTGGGCGCTGATGGCACCGGTCAGGAGACCGGCGATGCCCACGGCAGTGACGGCTGCCATTCTCTTGTTCACGTGTGATACCTCTCGGGTTAGGCTTTTGCCGGGTGATGCCCGGCGCGGTGTTCGGACAGTTCGTTGGCGCGGACCTGTCGGTGTTTCGGGTTCGGGCATCACCTCTCTTGCTTCGGGGACGTCTTGTCCCTGGTGCGCCAAGCCGTGATGCCGGCCGCGAGGCGCGGCACGACCGTCGGAAGGACGGGGCCGCAGATCGCAGCGGCGATGCCGGTGACCAGGGCGATCAGTAGGGCGTAGCGCACGGCGCCGAGTGCCCAGTCCGGGGTCCGGAGCAGCGGGCTGCCGGAGGCGGCAGCAGGTGCGGTGGATGGCGAGCCGGACGGTATGGAGGAAGTTGACGGGGAAGCCGCGGTGCTGCTGGGCGCGCCCGACGGCCCGCCGGACGTTCCGGCACCGCTGCCCGAGCCCGCGGCCCCGCCGTTGCCCGTTCCGCCCGAGGTGCCCGTGCCGGTACCGCCCGTCCCGCCGTCGGTCGACGGGGTGGACGGCGAGGTGCCGGCCCGGGAGGCGATGGCGTCGGCGGCCGCACGGGTCTGGGCGCGGACCGTCGCGGGCAGCGGGGCGTAGCCCACGGGCAGGGTTCCGAACGACACACCGGGCCGCTGGCCGTTGCCGACCGCGTACCGCAGCAGGGCCGCGTAGTCCTGGCCCTCAGTCTTGGTGAGCTTCTCCGGCACGGTCGCGGCGTAGGTGAGCAGCGTGAGCGGGTAGGCGTCACGGCTCTTCGTGGACGGGTCGGGGCTGAGCACCCCGCTGACCCCGCTCGGCTTCATCGCTGCCTGCCCGGCCAGCAGTCCCCGGCTGTCGGGAGCCACGAAACGGCCGGCGGCGTTCTGAAGCTTCACCGTCACCAGGCCGTAGCGCGCCGCGGTCGCGGTGTCGGTGAGGGCGAGGACGGCCCGCTTGCCCGCGGCCTGGGGCGGGTCCTTCTTGTAGGCGGGGGGCGTGGTCGTGTTGTCCCAGGAGGTGCGGGCCTGCGTGTCTCCGCGCGCCGCGGCCCGGGCGGCCGAGTGCATGTCGGTCGTGTACGGGTGCTTGTCCTGGATGCACAGCGGGTTGTCGGGGTGGTCTTTGAACTGCTGGCAGAACGGGTCGCTCTTCGGGAACTCCTCCCGGGGCAGCGCCATCTTCCGGTAGTTCGGGTTGACCTTCATGCCCGAGAAGGCGGGGTCGCCGTACCGTCCCTCGTTGTCGGGAGTGCCGTTCAGGAACTCCCGGGCCGCCGGGTCCTGGCCCACCCAGGTCCACAGGTCCCATGCCGCGTCGGACAGGGCCTCGGGCACGAGCACGTCACCGAGGCGTCCGGGGAAGTCGAGGTTCTTGTAATCGGGGTTGTACTTGAGGAACTCAGGGTCGCGGCCCAGGTTGAAGGGATTGCCCTCGGTGCTCTTCGCGAAGCGCGAGTTCCCGTCCGGGTACGACTCGGTGAGCAGCTTGGCGACCAGGCGGGGGGTGAGGTTGAGCGAGCCCAGCCGTGCTCCGTCGTGTGCCCTCACCTTGTCGGGCGCAGTGTCTCCCGCCTGGCTCTCGATGAAGAAGCCGATGGTCAGACCCGACAACGAGACGGGCGCGTAGACCGGTTTCTGGCCGAACGGAACCTGGTCGCCGGTGGCCGGGCGGCCGAGGAAGACCATCCCGGGCGTGCCGGAGACCAGCTTGGCGCGGGCGGTGTCGTCGGTGACCTGTGCGTAGCCGTAGATCGTCTTGCTCGAGGACTGGCACAGGGCCGGCTGCCAGCGGGTGATCGCCTCGGCGACCATCTCGTTGCCGAGCGTGCTGCGCTCGTCGGCGCCGATCGGGCAGAAGCTCCCCATCGGTTCGAAGCTCAGCGGAACGACGAGACGCTGCTCCCAGTTGCTCGCGCTGAGCGGCGACGACTGGAGCATGCCACTGGGCTGCGAGGTGTACGAAGAACCGTTCACCTCGGTCTCGCCACGGGGCACGATGACCAACCAGCACTTCCGCCCGGCCGTCGCCCCGGACTTCCCGTCGGGTACCTCGCCGCAGCCGAGGCCGGGTGCCTCGAGTCCCGTCTGGGCCTCGAAGTAGACCTCGCCTTCGCCGTTGGGGCCGGTACGAGCGTAGGGGATCTCGTTGGTGGTGTTGACGTCGTAGAACTCGTTCCAGTTCCCCGTCTTGATCGCCTTGCCGGCGACCGGCTGGAAGGGGACGTACGAGATGCCGGTGCTGCTGGGCGGCGGCAGTGTCTGCTTGTCGTCCTTCAGCTTCTCGCCGTAGTTCAGCTGCCGGGTGTTGGTGTACGCGCCCGCGCCCGACTGTCCGGCGACCGGGCCGGGGCCCCCTGCCGAGGAGCCGCCGAACTGGCACTGCTCGGGGTCGGGTCCGTCCTTGCCGTCGCCCCAGCACTGCATGATCTGCAGGTAGTTCGCGGCGAAGTTGGTGTCCGAGACCGTCGGGGCGGCGTCCTTCCACGTGATCTTGAGGACCTGGTTGACCAGGTTGCGGGTCTGACTGACCGTCACTTTCAGGTTCGCGTACGGGCCCTGGCCGGAGACGGTCACCTTCGACGCGGAGTCGGCTGCCACGGCGGGCGAGGGAGCCGAGACCAGCACGGCGGTGCCGATCACCGAGAGCAGGGCGACCGCGACGGCGGCGGACGTGGCGACGAAGCGGCGGAGCGCAGCGATCATGACTTGCCCCGCTTCAGTCGCCGGTTGAGCAGCGGAGGCCCGACCGTGACCGCGAGCAGCAGCACGCCGGCCATGGCCATCAGCGCGGTCCGGGAGCCGCTGCTGATGCTCCGGGAGGTGTTGACGGGCTGGGCGAACGCGTCGACTCCCGTGCCACCGGCCGCGGCGCCGTCCGTCCCGACGACCTGGCCGGTGTCCGGGTCCACGGTGGCGCCGGCGGTGGGCGTTCCTGAGGCGCCGCCGCTGCCCTTGCCCGTGCCTGTGGACGGACCACCCGAGCCGGCGCCCGTCGTACCCGTGGTGCCGGTGCCCGAGCCGCCCGTACCGCCGGAGGAGCCCGAGTTGTTCGATCCGCCGGCGACGTTGGTCGGGGTCTTGGCCCCGCCGGTGCCGGTCGCGCACTGGCTCTGGCCCTGCTTGTCACAGGCGGGCGGGTACGGGGCCGTGTTGGCCAGGGTGTTGGTGCCGTCGGTGGAGAAGGTGGGGTTGTGGCAGCTCTTGATGTCGATGCTCTGGACGTCGACCCCGGGGATCCTGCGGACCTGCTTGAGGCCGGCCTCCACGAGGTTCCTCGGCAGCGGCGAGTAGCCCAGGTTGTCCACGTGCTGCTGCCCCTGGCAGAGGAAGTAGTACGCGAAGGCGCCGAGGGTCTTGCCCTTCTGGTTGTTGAAGTTCGACTCCAGCTTGGTCGGGATGATCATGTAGCTGTAGCTGGAGAGCGGATAGGCGCGCGCGTCGCTGTCGTTGTAGACGTCGTCGAGGATCTGCGTCAGATAGGCGGGCGAGGAGCTGTCCTCGTTGATCCGCGCCTTCAGCAGCGCCACCGCCACGTTCTTCGCGGTCGGCTCGGTGTAGTACCCGGCCTTGTTGAGCACCTTGGCCACCGGGAAACCGGTGGTGTAGACCGCGTACGAGTACTCGACGTACGTGATGGTGCCCACGTTGCCGGCCTGCGCCACATAGCCGGAGACACCGTTCGAACCCGCCTGGCTCACCATGCGGCTGCCCGGGATGACCGGGTAGTTCGAGGTCGTACCGCAGGGGGTGCTGCGGCCCGCGCGACGGCAGTAGTCGTCCCACAGCGACGGGTACTGCTTGCTCATCCAGGTGGTGAGCTGCGCCGTGGTGCCGGAGCCGTCGGAGCGCACCACCGGGACGACCTGGCGGGCGGGCAGGGCGTTCTTGAGCGCGGGGTTGTCGGCCTTGATGGCGGGGTCGTTCCAGAGCTTGATCTGGCCGGTGAAGATCTTGGCGATGACCTGCCCGGACAGCCGCAGGTTGGTCACCCGCTTGCCGCCGATGGTGAGGTTGTACATGAACGACGTACCACCGGCCACGATCGGCATGTACGCGTACTTGCGGGACGGCGCCGAGTCGACGACGCCCGAGTCCTTGACGCCGTAGGGGATCTCGGAGACGGCGTAGTCCACCGTTCCGTTGCGGAACTGGTTGCGGCCGTCGGAGGAGCCCGTGCCGTTGTAGTTCACGGTCATGCCGTACTGCCTGACGTTGGCCCGCCACTGGTCGAGCGCGTTCTGGCTCCAGGTGGAGCCGGCACCCGAGATCGGCACGTAGGACGCGGCGGTTGCTGGGGTGGCGCCGAACAGGAGGGCGGCCAAGAGGAAGAGAGCGGTGACGGCTCTCAGGCGTGCGAAGGGTGCCGGAGGCGATCCGGGCATGGCTGGTGACTCCTGGTCGGTGTGGGTGAGTGCGGGCCGGGGTGGTGGAGCGGTTATTCGGTGTCCGGGGTGATGGCGGGGGTCCTGGGGTGGACGCGCCTGCTCATGCGCTCGGCGTCCCGGCGCGAGGCCAGCACACGCCGGTGCCGCTGGTTGCGGGTCAGCTCGCCGGGGCCGCGCCCGCCGATCACTCGGGCCAGCACGAACAGCAGCAGGACCAGAGCCATCAGCAGGGCGGCGCTGCCGAAACCCCGGACGATGTAGTTGGGCTGGGGCGAGCGCACCAGATCGAAGGTGGCCAGCGGCAGCGAGATCTGCGGCCCGTGGAGCGGGTCGGCGTTCATTCCGGCGTTGATCCCGGAGGTGAGCAGCACGGGCGAGGTCTCGCCGATGCCGCGGGCGGTGCCCAGGATCACCGCGGTCGTCAGACCGGAGCGCGCGGTGGGCAGGATCACGGTCCACACCGTGCGCCACCGGCTCGCGCCCAGCGCGTACGAGGCCTCGCGCAGCGAGCCCGGCACCAGCCGAATGACCACGTCGGAGGCGCGGATGATGATGGGAAGCATCATCACACTGAGGGCCAGCGAGGCGGCGAACCCGGACTTGTCGACACCGAGGATGAGGATCACGGTGGCGTAGATGAACAGGCCGGCCACGATCGACGGCAGCGCCGTCATCGCCTCGACGATGGTGCGCACGAAACGCGCGTAGCGTCCGGGCACTTCGTTGAGGAACACCGCACAGGCGAGCCCGAGCGGAACGGTGATGGTCAGGGAGATGGAGATCTGCTCCAGGGTGCCGACGATCGCGTGCAGCAGGCCGCCGTCGGTGAGCGGCTGGAGCGGTCCCGTGCTCGACATGTCCTCGGTGAAGAAGTTGAGGTGCACGAGAGCGGAGTGGCCGCGCCACAGTGTGAAGCCCACCACCAAGACCAGTGCGCCCACCAGGAGCGCGGCCAGGCTGTGCCACAGGACGGCGGCGACCTTGTCCCGCACCGCGGTGCTGTTCTCGTCGAAGGAGACCAGCACGGCGTACAGGGCGATGAAGAGCAGGTACGCGACGACGACGAAGCCCAGGAACGCGTCGAACGGGGCGATCCAGACGAACAGCAGCGTGGTCAGCGAGAGCGAGCCCACCGCCGCGCCCACCAGGGCGAACAGGTCCGAACCCTTGAAGGACGTGGTGTTACGGCGGACCTCGGGCGTGTTGTCACGGCCGGCGGCGGTCGGCAGTACGGTCTGCCCCGCCGGCTCTTTGAGGATGTCGGTGGTCATGGTCAGGCCTCCGTTCCCACACCCGACCGGCTGCGGGCCGCGATCGTGGACGCGATGAAGTTCACGACGAGGGTCATGAGGAAGAGTGCGAGGCCCGCGGCCATCAGGGACGACATGCCGAACTGGCTCGCGGAGCCGTAGCGCAGCGCGATCAGCGCGGAGACGGAGTTGGCACCGTTCTGCAGGATGTGCCACTGCACGGCGAAGACGGGGGAGATGATCATGTAGACGGCGATGGTCTCGCCCAGGGCCCGTCCGAGGCCGAGCATGGTGCCACCGATGATGCCGCCCCGCCCGTACGGCAGGACGACCGCGCGGATCATTCCCCAGCGGGTCGCGCCCAGCGCGAGGGCGCCCTCACGCTCGCCGGCCGGCGCCTGCGAGAAGGTCTCCCGCATCACCGAGCAGGCGATCGGCGTGACCATGAGCGCCACGACGATTCCCGCGATGAAGGTCGAGGAGGTGTAGACCGTCGTCGCCTGCAGCGGGTCGCTCGGGTCGGCCCCGTCGACCTTGAAGATCGGGATCCAGGAGAAGTACGTGGAGATCCAGCGGGAGAGCCCGACCACATGCGCCTGGAGGAAGAAGAAGCCCCACAATCCGAACACCACGCTCGGCACGGCGGCCATCAGGTCCACCAGGCTGACCAGGGTCCGCTTCAGCCTCCGCGGCGCGTACTCCGAGATGTAGAGCGCGGTGCCGAGCGCCAGCGGCACGGCGATGGTGATCGCCGTCAGGCCGATGAGCACCGTGCCGGTGAGGACGGCGGCGATACCGAAGTGATGGGAGTCCGGCTCCCATGCGGAGGTCGTGAGGAACGACCACTTGGCGACCTTCAGCGCCTGGAACGCGCGGAAGGTGAGGAAGACACCCACCAGCAGCATGATCGCCAACACGATGGCGCCGCTGCCGCGGAGCAACCCGCGGAAGGCAAGGTCCACCGGTTCGGGTTTCCCGCGCGAGGCACGTCTCGCCTCGTCCGAGTGACCGGGTTCCGGATCGGGTTCCGCCGGTCTCCCGAGTCGGGGTATGACCACGCTCATCTCACACTCACTCCAGCCCGGTCAGGGGCATCGGTACCGTCGTCCTCGCCGGAACGGGCGCGCCCTGCGCCATCCGACTCTGCTCGGGAGAGGCCCGACTTGGCCGGACCGGACCGATCGCCGGAGGCCTGGCCGGACTCGTGCGGACGTGAGCCACCGGTCCCCCGCGGCGCGTGCGCCGTCGGCTCCGTCAGCTCGGCGACCGGGACCGCGTTCAAGAACTGGCCCACGTTGTACTGGCAGTCCCGCTGGCGCTGATACGGCCGCCCTGCGACCGCGACCGCCTGGCCGTCGATCTCCAGGCGCCAGCTCCAGCCCCCCGCCCCCTCCGACGTGGTCAGCAGCATCCTGGCGTCCGCGATCCGTTCCCGGAGCCGCTTCACGGCGGTCCGGCACTCTTCGAATCCAGCGAACGTTTCTGCGCTGCGCCCCAGTTCACGGTGGTTGGATCCGATGAGCCGCCAACCGACCGCCGGTTCACCCCCCACGGGTCTTCGCTGCGCCCCGCGAACTACGTACAAGAACCGCGACGGAACCATGGAAACCACCCCCTCTCCCCTTCACCGCGTTGAGCAGTTTTTCGCCAGCGGCGGAATCACCACCCAAAGCGAACCGAGAGTCGCCGAGTTCTGTACGAGCTGCGCCCACAGTTGGGTAAAGGCCGAACGCAGGGGAGATGAACGAAAGGGTTCGAGGGCTTGGGGGAGATGTGGGGGCTTCCCGTACCGGGCGCGCACACGGCGATCACGGCCCAACGAAGGTGCACGGCAACGGGATCGAACCGAAGCGGAGTCCGTTCGGGGAGGGCGCCCCGATGACATCACCGCAGCGGCGCCAAGACGGTTGTCAGAGCGAACTCGATCGCTTTTGAACGATGCCGCGCAGGCAGATGAGCATCCCGGCGACGGCCCGCCGGCGGACGCCATGACGGCCGCCGCCGTGGCCGCCGGCCGGAAGCGGAAGACGCGGGCAGCGAAGCGACGCCCGGCATGACGCTGGGCCGGCCGGGCCCGGATCAGGCGAGGAATCCGCTCTTCCGGAGTCCGGTTTGCCCTGATCCGGTCGGCCCAAGTCCCTACCGCGGGCTCCCTGTCCACGGTGCCCGCGGGGGAAACGACTCTCCCCGCGCGGCGCCTGTCGGCTCCACGCGGGGAGAGTAAATGGCCGGAGCGCGCCGGTGAGACGCGCGGCCTGTGGGGATCCTGCGGGCTCGGCGGCGCTAACCCGCCGCGACGTCCTGTCCGGCGGACACATCCTGCTCCGCCGTCGAGGGCAGCCGGTCCACGTCCCGGGCCGCACCCGTGACTCCCGACAGGAAGCCCTGGGCCCGCGGCGACGCCCCGTTGGTCAGCCATGCCGGGTCGATGTCGCACACCGCCACCCGTACCTCCGTGCCGGCCAGGGCCAGCGGCAGGGTGTGGACGACCGTGGACGGGAAGCTGAGGACCGTACGGCCGATGGGACCGCGACGCGCGATCAGTTCCAGCGGCAGATCGGGGCGGACCACCTCGAGGCCGGTCCGCACCGCCAAGTTGTGCAGTTTCTCCGGGCTTTCACGGCGGTGGGCGAAGTAGCGCCGCGCACCGTGCGCCTGCGCGAGTGCCATCACCGCCTCCAGGTAGCGCTCGCCGTCCACCACTCCCGTCTCGACGAGGGAGGTGCCGACCAGGTCCGCGCCCTTGGTGATGCGCGGCGGCCCGAAGCGGGCACGGGTGAAGGAGAAGTCGTTCGCCGTGACCGTGACCCCGGCGGGTACCTCCTCGATCGGCATCGCCGAGAAGACCTCCACCGTGCGCCGGGCGCTCGGCGTCAGACGGCGCCGCGCCGACGACGACACCGGTGCGAAGAGCAGGTCACGTGGGCCCCGGCGGCCGCCCTTGCGGTGCCAGCGCACCAGACGTTCGCCGCGGGCGAGTTGGGCGACGAACTCCATGGTCGCCGTGCCGTCGTCCACCACCACCAGTTCGCGCGCCCTGGTGATCGTCAGCAGCAGCTGGACGTAGCGGGAGAAGGGGTCTCCCATCACCACCCGGTGCGCCCGGCGCAGCAGCCGGGTGAGGCCGCCGACCGTCTGGAACGGCGCGGCCGTACCGCCCCGCGCCTCCTCCCAGCGGACCACGTAGCCCTCGTCGCGGGCCAGCTCCGCCATCCGGCGGAGCTGGCCGCGGGTCATCGGGTCGGTCGGGGACAGCACCACGAGGGTGAGTCCCCCGGGCGCCTGATGTCCGGCCGCCCCCGCGTCGTCCGCCGATGTACGCCCCTCGCCGGACCGCGGGCCACCCTGTGCGGGGATCGCC
The DNA here is from genome assembly GCF_053598275.1 of Streptomyces sp. NPDC001156. NCBI lineage: Bacteria > Bacillati > Actinomycetota > Actinomycetes > Kitasatosporales > Streptomycetaceae > Streptomyces > Streptomyces sp. NPDC001156. Next base: position 62,520 of record NZ_JBSFJX010000011.1, read on the forward strand.
GCGGGGCGCCCGGGCGCACCGCTCCCCGCCGTGCGGAGCGCGTGTGCGTGCGCCCACTCCAGCACGTTCAGGAGCTGCACGGGGCTCTCGACGAAGGCCAGGGTGTGGTGGCCGGCGGATCCGGCGCGGGGGCTCATCGGCGTACGACCGTCCCGTAAGGTGCTCAGACCGACATCGGCTCGCCGGCGGCCGCGGCGATCTCCGCCTCGGCGACGACGCCGGCCACGCGGCGCAGCTTCTTCATCGGGCCGAGCTCGGAGTCGTAGACCTTCTTCACACCGTCGCCCAGCGAGGCCTCGATGGTGCGGATGTCACGCACGAGGCGCTGCAGGCCCTGCGGCTCGACGGAGGCGGCCTGGTCGGAGCCCCACATCGCGCGGTCGAGGGTGATGTGACGCTCGACGAAGGTGGCGCCGAGGGCGACGGCGGCGAGCGTGGTCTGCAGACCGGTCTCGTGGCCGGAGTAGCCGATCGGGACGTTCGGGTACTCCCGCTCCAGGGTGTTGATGACGCGCAGGTTCAGCTCCTCGGCCTTCGCCGGGTAGGTGGACGTGGCGTGGCAGAGCAGGATGTTGTCCGAGCCGAGGACCTCGACCGCGTGGCGGATCTGCTTCGGGGTCGACATACCGGTGGACAGGATCACGGTACGGCCGGTGGCGCGCAGGGCGCGGAGCAGCTCGTCGTCGGTCAGGGAGGCGGAGGCCACCTTGTGCGCCGGGACGTCGAACTTCTCCAGGAAGGCGACGGCCTCGGTGTCCCACGGGGACGCGAACCAGTCGATGCCCTTCTCCTTGCAGTACTCGTCGATCTGACGGTACTCGTCCTCACCGAACTCCACGCGGTGGCGGTAGTCGATGTAGGTCATCCGGCCCCAGGGGGTGTCGCGCTCGATGTCCCACTGGTCGCGCGGGGTGCAGATCTCCGGGGTGCGCTTCTGGAACTTGACGGCGTCGCAGCCGGCCTCGGCGGCCACGTCGATCAGCTTGAAGGCGTTCTCCAGCTCACCGTTGTGGTTGATGCCGATCTCACCGCAGATGTACACGGGCTGACCGGGACCGGCGGTACGCGTACCGAACTGACGCAGACGGGAGTTGGTGCTCATGGCAGGGAGATTCCTTACTTGTCGAGGGAGTCGAGAGAGGGGCCGAGGATCCAGCTGGCGATCTCTCGGATCGCGCCGTCGCCGCCGGGTACGGTGGTGACCGCGCGTGCGGCGCCGCGCACGACGTCGTGGGCGCTCGCGACCGCCACGGGCCAGCCGACGAGGGCGAAGCACGGGAGGTCGTTGACGTCGTTGCCGACGTAGAGCACGCGCTCAGGCGCGATGCCCTGCTCCTCGCACCACTGCTTCAGTGCGAGGTCCTTACGGTCGATGCCGTGCAGGACCGGGATCTGCAGTTTCCGGCCTCTGGCGGCGACGACCGGGTTCTTCTCCGTGGACAGGATGAGCATCGTCAGGCCGCTCTTGCGCAGCGCGGCGATGCCGAGGCCGTCCCCGCGGTGCACGGAGACGAACTCACGTCCGTCGGAGTCGATCAGCACCCTGTCGTCGGTCTGGGTGCCGTCGAAGTCGAGTACGACCGCGTCGATGTCGGCGCGGGTCGGCAGCGCACCGATGGGGGTCCCCCCTGTTCGAGCGGAGCCGAGAACGTGGGGGCGGTTCGCGTCGAAGAGCGGTGCGAGGGCCCGGGCGCGGGCCAGGTCGTGCGGATCGTCGATCTCCAGCACACGGGCCGGGTCGGTGCGCACGAGCTCGGTGTGGCCGAAGAAGCGGTGCCGGTGCTCACGCAGCCCGGCCGCGTCCATGGCGTACGCGGCGCCGGTCTCCAGCAGGTCCTGCGGGCGGTCCTGGCGGCGCGGGCGGAACGACTTGTCGTGGTTGACGCCGTACCCGCCGTGGGTGCCCGTGGAGCCGGCGACCTTGGTGCCGCCTCCCATTTCGCCGGTGCGCTGCGATCCGATGACCGGAGCCGGCTCGTCCGCCGCGTCGCGCCAGATGAAGCCGTGGAAGGGGGCCACGGTCAGCGCCGTGTCCGCACCGTTCTCGACGACCGCGGCGGCCACCCCGTCGATGTCCTCGCGGACGATGAACGGGCTCGTGCACTGGACCAGCAGCACCACGTCGACCGGCGAGCCGTGCAGCGCCTCGTGGGCGTCCATGGCGTGCAGGACCGCGTCCTCGGAGGTGGCGGTGTCGCCGGCGATGGCGGCGGGACGCAGCACGATCTCGGCGCCGGCCTCACGGGCGGCGGCGGCGATCGCCTGGTCGTCGGTGGAGACCACGACATCGGTGACGAGGCGGGCGGCGCGGCACTCGCGCACCGCACGGGCCACCAGCGGCGCCCCGCCGACCGGGGCGAGGTTCTTCGCGGGCACGCCCTTGGAGCCGCCGCGCGCGGGAATCACCGCGAGCACACGGCGCACCGGCGCCGGGTGTCCCGCTTCCGGGTTGGACATGGGCACTACTCCTAGGGGTCCTTGGCGTGGGATGCGCTCGCTCACAGCTCCCCCATCCGCCGGATCACGGGCGCGACGCGCTGCACTCCGTGGCGGTAGGCGCCACGGGCGGCGCGGCGGACGATCTGGCGCACCGGGCCGGGCTCCTTGTCGGCGGCGGGCGCGCCGGGCAGCGGGCTGCCGTCCGGGGCGAGGTGGTGGCGGGCGAGAACGCCGGGCAGATAGCCGGGCGCGGTGACGGGCGTGTAGTAGGGCTTCAGCGGCGGAAGCTCATCGGTGGCGAGCAGCTCGCTGATGCGCCTGCGCGCCTCGTCGAAGGCGGTCGCGTACGACCCGTCGGCGGCGACGCCCTGGCGGGCGACCCAGCCGGGGTCGGGCGCCGGCTCGTACCCGGCGTCGAGCTGGTCCCAGGAGGCGAGGCAGCCGGAGCCCACGAAGTGGTGGTTGCCGAGTCCCTCGCGCACCCCGAGGTCGGTCAGGACGACGGTGGGGATGCGGCGGTGCAGGGACTCCAGGGCCGCCGTGGAGCTGACGGTGACCAGCAGGTCGGTGCGGTCGAGGACCTCGCCCATGTTCCCGTACACCAGACGGAAGTTGGCCGGCAGGTCGTGCTTCTGGGCCAGCTTCTGGTAGGGCAGTTCCTCGATGTGCGTGGTGTGCTCGCCCGGCCTGGAGCGGAGCTTGAGCAGCACCTCGCGCTCGGGATGCCGGCGCGCGTGCTGGATCAGCCGGTCCAGCAGGTACGTACGGTCCTTGCGGTTCTCCGGTACGGAGGGCTGCGCGGCGAAGACGACCGTGTAGGGGTCCCTCTTCTCGTACGGGGCGCCGCCGAGGAAGGGCAGCGCCACCTCGGTCACCGACGAGGCGTCGGCGCCCACTCCCTCGTACACCGCGCGGAAGCGCTCGGCGTCCTGCCGCGAGTTCGCGAGGACGAGGTCCGCGCCGTGGCGCAGCAGCAGGCCGTCGGCGAGCTTCTCGTACACGACACCGACATAGCCGGTGACGACCAGGGGACGCCGGGTGCGCCCCTGCCAGGCGTGGGCGAGGCCGTGCAGCATGGCCTGAACCCCACCGCCGACGAGAGCGAGGACGAGGACGTCGTACGTCTCCTTCGTCATCTCGCGCAGGAACTCGACGGCCGTGACCTCACGCAGAGAGTCCGCGCGGACACCGACTTCTTCGAGCTGGCGCACGGTGGGTGTGGCACGACCGCGCAACAGAAAGCCGGCCATGAGAGGGGCGGCTTGCGCGTCACCGCCCGACCCGGCTTCCATGGACGGGCCCGCAGCGATGCGGCTCGCGGTCAGCGCACCCCATTTCCAGCGGGTGTCGGAGTCCGCGAGTACGGCAATCCGAAGGGGCTTCGTAGTACTTGCTGGCACACCACAGACGCTAGGAAGCAAATCCAAGGCTTGACCCAACCGCGACTAACCAAAAGGTTAACAGCACCTCACCGAGAGCCGAACTGGCTCGTCAAAGCCCTGAAAGCGCACGGGATGCACCGTTCCGACACATTGAGTTCACCCCCCGTATCCGTACCGGAAAGTTCACCTGACGGGCAGCACCCTACGCTTTCGCAGGTGCCAAAGCTTTCCGTGATCGTGCCGTTCTACAACGTGCAGCAATACGCCCCGGACACTCTGCGGAGTCTCCGGCTCAACGCCCGACCCGAATTCGAGTTCATCCTGGTCGACGACCATTCCAGAGACGACACGCCGGCCATTCTCGAACGCGCGGCCGAAGAGCTCTCGGACGTCGCGAGCGTACGTTTCATCCGCCGGGAGGAGAACGGCGGGCTCGCCACCGCGCGCAACACCGGCCTGGACGCCGCGCAGGGCGAGTACCTGACATTCCTGGACGGCGACGACTGGCTCGCCCCGGGCTACCTCGGGGAGCTCGTGTCCGCCCTGGAGGAGCTGGGCTGCGACTTCGTCCGTACGGATCATGTCCAGGCCACCGCGCGCGCCCGTGCCGTGTTCCGCGCGCCGCACGGACGCCGCTGGGAAGTCATGAACCCGCGTGACGCGATCCTGCCCGCCACCCGCTCCACCTCTGTCGACTACCCCTACGCCTGGGCCGGTGCCTATCACCGCCGTCTGCTCGACAAGGGCCTGCTGCACTTCACCGACGGACTGCGCACGGCCGAGGACCGGCCGTGGATCTGGAAGCTGCACCGTCAGGCGGAGTCGTTCGCCGTGGTGAGCCTGATGGGTGTCTTCTACCGCCGCGGCGTGGCCGGCTCGCTCACCCAGATCGGCGATGTGCGCCAGCTCGACTTCATCCGCGCCTTCGACCAGGTGATCGAGGAGACCGCGACCGACCCCGACGCCGACCGGCTGCTGCCGAAGGCGGTGCGCACCTACTGCGCGATCATCGCCCACCACCTGTCGGAGATCGACAAGTTCGAGCCGGGGGTGGCCAGGCAGCTGCGCGCGATGAGTGCCGCGGCGATCAAGCGCATGCCCCAGGAACTGGTCACCGACGTCCTCGACACCATGGACCTGAACCGTTCGTCCAGGCTGCGACGACTGCGCCGCCGGGTGACCACACCGAAGGCGGCCGCCTGATGCCCCGCACCACTCAGATCTTCTGCGCCTCGACGCTGTACGGCGCAGCGACCCTGGCCGCCGCGATCGAGGCGGACAGCTTCCCCGAGGCCGATCGCCGGGTGCTGCTGGTGTGCAACAACGCCGGCATGCCCGAGACCACCCCCGCCGTCGACGAGATGCCGGGCTTCGCACCGTTGCGCGATCACTTCGACGCCGTCCTGTCCTGGAACGACGCCATCCGCCCGTTCCACCCCGGCGCCTGGTCACCGCGCCCCGACGACATCCCGCTGTTCGAACGCTATCTGCGACTGCTGTGGGACCTGGGCGACGACCGGGTGTCCCTGGTCCTGGAGTCCATCCAGGTCACCCCCGCCCTGGCCATCGCCCAGATGTTCACGGACGCGCCCATCGACGTCTACGCCGACGGGCTGATGAGCTACGGCCCCACCCGCAACAAGATCGACCCGCTGGTCGGCACGCGGGTGCGGCGGCTGCTCCACCTGGACCTGGTCCCCGGCCTGACCCCGCTGCTGCTGACCGAGTTCGGCGTGCCCGCCCAGATCGTGCCGACCAGCGCGTTCCTGAAGGTGCTGAGCCGGCTCGGCGACGCCGTTCCGCAGCTACCGGCCCTGCCCGAGAACGCCGCGGTCCTGCTCGGCCAGTACCTGTCCGCGCTCGACATCCTCTCCCCGCAGGAGGAGGAGGACCTGCATGTGCGGATGATGCGGGGCGCGGTCGCCCGCGGGCACCGCTCGATCGTCTTCAAGCCGCACCCGACCGCACCGGCCCGCTACAGCCGGGCCCTGGAGACCGAGGCCGAAAAGCTCGGCGTGGACCTCAGCGTCATCGACCTGCCGGTGCTCGCCGAGACACTGTTCGAGAAGGTGCGGCCCGGCCTGGTGGTCGGATGCTTCTCGACCGCGCTGTTCACCGCCTCCACCTTCTACGACCTGCCGGTCGCCCGCATCGGCACCGAGCCGCTGCTTGACCGCCTCGCGCCGTACCAGAACAGCAACCGCGTCCCCCTCACCCTGGCCGACGCCGTGCTGCCGGAGCTGGAGGACAAGCGCGGGCCCGACACCGTCCCGGCCGACACGCTGACCGATCTGGTCACCGCGATCGGCTTCGTCATGCAGCCGCAAATCTACCCGGAGCTGCGGACGGCAGCCGAACGCTTCATCTCCGAGCACTTCGGCCCGCGCACACAGCGCTACTTCAAGCGCCGCCGGCTGACTTCGCTGGGGCTGCCGGGCGGCATCCCCGAGCGGCTCGCGTTCCTGCCGCGCAACGCCACGGCGCGCCGGGTCGTCCGACGGGCCCGTGCACTGCGTAAGGCGGTACGCCGCTGAACGCGTCCCTTCGGCGCCGACGAAAAGCGGGTGGATCACCGGGTGATCCACCCGCTTTGTGTTTCCCTGCCCCCCGGCGGTGGGACATCGAAGAAGTCAGCGAAGATCACACAATCCGAATACCCGAAGAGAAACGGGGACGACGATTCCTGGACGCGGTCTGTTTGGCTGCGGTTCACGCATCTTCTTTAGTTTCCGACAATGCGTCATTCAGGTATTGCTTACACAGCGTTCGGACAGGCGGGCAGACTGGGATGACCCAGCAGGACATCCGCCCCTCCGTGGAGACCGTCGTCTCCGTCCCGCTCGCGCAGCGCGAGTCGCCGGCTGGCCGACGGCCGCTGATCTCTTACGTGCTCCCGGTCTACAACGAGCAGGAGGGCATATCCGCCTTCCATGCCGCGCTGACCGCCGCCCTCGCGGAGCGCCAGGACCTCGACTACGAGCTGGTCTACATCAACGACGGCTCCGCCGACGGCTCACTCGCCCTGCTCGAGGAACTCGCGAAGAACGACAGCCGCGTCCGGGTGATCGACTTCGCCCGTAACTTCGGGCACCAGATCGCCATCACCGCGGGCCTGGACATCGCCAAGGGCGATGCGGTGATCGTCATGGACACCGACCTCCAGGACCCGCCGCAGGTCAGCCTGGAGCTGGTGGACGCTTGGCGCGAGGGCGCCGAGATCGTGCACGCGCGCCGTCGCTCCCGGCAGGACACCGCGTTCAAGCGGACCACCGCGCACATGTTCTACCGGCTCCTGCGGTCCTGGACCGACGTGGACATCCCGGTGGACACCGGCGACTTCCGGCTGCTGGACCGGCGGGTCGCCGACGAACTGCGCAGGTACCGCGAGCGCAGCCGGTTCGTGCGCGGCATCGTGGCCTCGATGGGCTACCGGCAGAAGGAGATCTCCTTCGACCGCGACGAGCGATTCGCCGGCGAGACGAAGTACCCGCTGCGCAAGATGGCCCGCCTCGCGATCGACGGCGTGACCAGCTTCTCCACCACCCCGCTGAAGCTGATCACGCGGCTCGGCTTCGTGGTGCTGATGCTCTCGCTCGTCGGCATCGTGTACGCGCTCGCGATGAAGTTCTTCCGGCCCGACATCACCGTCTCCGGCTGGACGATGCTGATGGTCGTGGTGCTCTTCCTGGGCGGCACCCAGATGCTGTCGCTGGGCGTACTGGGCAGCTACATCGGCCGCATCTACAGCGAGGCGCAGCGACGCCCGCTGTACCTGGTGCGCGAGGTCATCGGTGGGGACGACGACGGGCGGGACGGTCGTCGTGGCGTCTGAGACCGCGGCCGAGGAAGCGTCCGCAACCGGCTCCGGGGACACGGTCACCGAGAGCCGGTCGCAGATGCTGCGCCAGCTGGTCCGTTACACCGTGATCGGCGGCAGCGGCGTCGCGCTGGACATGGTCGTCTTCCTGCTGCTGCACAACTGGGCGGGAATGAACGAGCAGATCGCCAATGTGCTCAGCACGACGCTCGCCATCACCAACAACTTCATCCTGAACGCCCTGTTCACCTTCGAACGGCGCGACCGGCTCGTGATGCGCTTCCTGCGCTTCTACGCCGTCGGTCTGACCGGGATCGTCTTCACGGACCTGCTCTTCCTCGTCTTCACCGACGCACTGGGGATCGACGCCAACCTCGTCAAGGCGGGCTCGCTGCCACTGGTCCTGGCGCTCCAGTTCGTGCTCAACAGAAAGTGGAGCTTCGCATGAACCTCGGCATCATCGGCGCCGGCGCCACCGGCCTGACCGCCGGCTGGGACGCCGTACGCGCCGGCCACCAGGTCACCATCCTGGAGGCGGCCGGAGAACTGGGCGGCCTCGCCGCCTCGCTGGACGTGGGCGGTGTGCCGCTGGAGCGCTACTACCACCACATCTTCCGCAGCGACCGGGCCATGATCGCCCTGATCGAGGAGCTGGGGCTCGGCGACGCACTGCGCTTCCACAAGCCGACCACGGGCATCTACCGGAACGGCAAGCTGATCGACTTCACCTCGCCGGTCGACATGCTGCGCTTCCCGGAGTTCTCGCCGGTGGACGCCGTGCGCTTCGCGGGCTCCTCCGCGGTGCTCAAGGCCGTGCGCAACGGGGAGCGCTACAACGACCTCACCGCTCTGGCCTGGCTGCGTAAGTGGGCCGGCAAGAAGGCGACGGCGGCGATCTGGGAGCCGCTGCTGCGCGGCAAGTTCGGCGACCGCGCCGAGCAGGTGTCAATGGCCTGGCTGTGGGCCCGCATCCACTGCCGTACGTTCGAACTCGGCTATGTCGACGGCGGGTTCGAGCGGGTGTACGCGGCGCTGCGCGACGGCATCGAGGAGCGCGGCGGCAAGGTCGAGTTCGGCAAGGCGGTCGACACCATCCGGCAGGACGGCGACGACGCGGCGGCCGTGGTGCACTGCGCCGACGGCTCCCGCTACGAGTTCGACCAGCTGATCGTCACCACCCCGCAGCCCGCGTTCGCCAAGGCGGCCGGTCTGCCCGCCGACGACGCCGTGTGGAAGAACCAGTACCTGGGCGCGACCTGCTTCGTGCTGGAACTGGACCGCAGCGTAATCCCGTACTACTGGCTCAACATCAACGAGCCGGACTTCCCGTTCCTCGCGGTGGTCGAGCACACCCGGATGATCGACCCGTCCGTCTACGGCGGCCGGCACGTCCTGTACGTGGGCAACTACGTGGAGCGCGAGGACTGGCGGTTCACCACCGAGCCCGGTGAGCTGCTGGACAGGTTCGTGCCGTACCTGCAGCGGATCAACCCGGAGTTCGACCGCTCCTGGATCCAGAAGTGGCACTTCTCGAAGGCCGGGTTCGCCCAGCCGGTCGTGACGCCCGAGTACCGCGCGCTGATTCCCGGCCACGAGACGCCGATGAGCAAGGTCACGCTGGCGACGATGGCGCAGATCTACCCGCAGGACCGGGGGCAGAGCTACTCGGTGGCGATGGCACGGAAGGTGACCGCGTCGCTCGGGCTGCGCTGACCCGCGGAAACGACGACGGGGCCCCGGTGTGCCGACCGGGGCCCCGTCTTCTTTGTGCCTACGGGGTCCCGGTGTGCCGGCCGGGGCCCCGTAGTCCTTGTGCTCGGGTCAGTCGACTCCGGGCCTGCGCACGCACACCACGATCTTCGACTCGCCGTTCGGCGGGCAGTCGTACGTGGCGGTGATGCGCCGCTTGAGGTCCGGGTCGACCTTGCCGGGCCGGAACCAGACCCGGTCGAGGACCGCGTACCGAGCCGGATCGTGGTCGACGCAGTCGGCGTTCTCCTTGAACGACTTCAGTCCGGCGACGTCCTTCAGGAAGCGGCTGCGCTGCAGGAACGTGGCGATCGGGTACCGGCACTGGGCCGGGTGGTCGATGTAGTACACCGAGTCGCCGAAGGCCAGGTAGAGCACGGGGGCGCCGGCGGGGATCTGCGCGCGCAACTCGTCTGCGACCTCCTCCCTGCGCTCCATGCTCCGCAGGTACGAGGCACTGGTCGAGTTCACCTTGCCGTGCGACACCAGGTGCGGGGAGTCGGGCCAGATGCCCCCGGTCACGCACACCACACCGGCCAGGGCGATGAGTGCGCCCGGCCACACGCCCCGGCGCCCGGGCCGAGCACCGTTCCTGACGCGGGCCTCGCGCCAGGTGTCCACGCCGGCCGCCAGCAGGGCGACCAGGCCCAGCGCCCAGACGGTCGCCGGCCGCTGCAGGCCCTTGGGCGCGTGGGTGTACAGCACGGGAAGCGCTCCGAGCAGCAGCGACACGACGCCGAAGCACCACGGCGGCGTGCGACGTGCCCCGCCCACGGCGAGGCCCCAGGTCGCGGCGGCGACCACGGTCAGCTGGAACGCGTGGTAGAGGAACCAGTTGCCCTGCACGACCACGACGGCCAGCGAGCCGCAGCCGATGGCCAGGGCGATCACCGACAGTTCGAGCCGCCGGCCGCGGCCGCGCACCCGGGCGAGGAGGAGCAGCAGCGCGCCCGGGAGCAGCAGCAGCACGGGGCTGAGCACCGAACGGTCGGCGAGGAAGTCCACCGAGCGCTCGAAGATGTACGTGGGATGGATGCCGGTGCGGCTGAGCGCAGACTGGTTGATCTGCGGCATGTCCTTGGTCCACTGCAACTCGTGGGACCCGGCTAGCACGCTCAGCCCGAACAGCCCCACCGCGCCGACCACGGCGACGAGCGCCACCCGGACGGCCCGGCCGCGGTCGGCGACGTAGACCAGCAGGATCCCGAAGGCCGCGGTGGAGGCGGTGGAGTACTTCATCATCACCGCGAGCCCGAGCGGCACCGCGGCGAGCAGCGCCGCCGGCCACGGCCGGGCCGGGCCGAGCGCCGCGGCCACGCCGAACACGCTCAGCACCACGGCCGCCCACTCCGGCTGGAGGAAGTCGGTGCGCGGGGTCAGGATCATCAGCAGGCCGGCCGCGCCCGCGGCCAGAGCCGCCTCGCGGCCGCTCACCCAGCGCCGCAGCGCGGTGTAGAGGGCGTAGGCCGCCGCGGCGGCGAGCAGGGCCCCCGCCGCCTCCATCACGGTCTCCCGCTCGACCGTCCCGCCGAAGGAGATCTTGTCCAGCAGCGCGATGAACCACCGGTAGAAGAAGGGCCGGTGGGTGAAGACCTCCGACGGCGAATAGCCCGCGTCGCCACCGGTGCGCAGTGCGCCGAGGACGTACTGCAGGTCACCGGTGAGGCGGCGGGTGAGCACGGTGTACACGACGGCGGCCGCCGCGGGAACCGCGACCACCGGCCACCACAGGGGTGACCGGCGGATGCGCGGCTTCGGCGCGGCGGGCGCGTCGGCCAGAAGAGTGGCCATGGGTCAGCCGCCCAGGATCTTGCTGAGGTCGGCGGCGTTGGCCTCGGTGACCTTCCAGAGCTCCTGCTGGCGGCCGTGCACGTCGGCCACGGTCGCGGCGTGGTCGGCGAGCAGGTCCCGGGCGCGCTCGACGAGCAGTGCCCCGAGGTCGCGGTCGTGCACGGACACGCCCCACTCGGGCCGCTCGATGTCGCTCAGGAAGTACGCCATCTTCGGGTGCGAGATGAGGCTGATGATGGGCGTGCCGCAGCCGAACGGGATCATGCCGGCGTGCCCGCGCATGCCGATCACCAGCTTGGTGCGGGCGTACAGGTCGCGGATCTCGTCGTTCTCGAAGTTGTACATCGGGATGACGGGCATCGAGATGCCGTGCTCGCGGCGCAGGTCGAAGGCGATCTTCTCGTCGTCCAGCGAGTGCGCCACGCACTGCACCTCGGCGAGCTCGCCGAGGCCCTTGACCGCCTTGGCCATCTGCGCCAGGAAGTAGGCGTAGTCGTGGCCGAAGCGCAGCCCGGCGCGGTCGTAGGCGGCGTTGATCAGGATGGTGTCGTCGCGCCTGGCCGGGTCCTGCCAGCCCGCGACGATCTGTCGCGTGACCGTGGTGGGGCAGGGCTGAAAGCGCACCTTGTCGTGCAGGTGCGCCGGGAGCATGGCGCGCACCTTCTCGATCGAGCCGTGGTTGCGCAGGCCGAAGAAGGCCGACCGCTCCACGAGCAGGCGCAGCGAGGTGCGGAACCGCTCGGCGCGGTAGGACTGGCCGTCGAAGGCGTTGAACCCGACGGCGAACACCGCGATGGGTACGTCGATGCGGTTCAGCAGTTCGTCCGGGACGTTCCACTGCCAGGCGCTGTTGCCGTTGGGCATGGTGTCCGGGATGAACAGGCCGCCGCCGCCGATGACCAGGCCCTTGCGGGCGTTGACGCGCTCGAGGGCCGGCTCGTCGAACAGCCGGTGGGCGTGGACCGAGTGCCAGCGGCGGCCGGTGGTGTCGGGTCCGAAGGCGAGACGGACGCTCTCCGGCAGCAGCTTGTCACCCGCGTTGCCCTGGCGGTCCATGTAGAAGGCGACGTGCGCCAGCTGGTCCTCGGGGCTGCCCTGCTGCTGGGCGGGGACGCCGGTGGTGCGCTGGTTCCAGATGCGGTTGGCGCGGTGGGTCGGGTCGACGGAGAGCCCGGACAGCGCGTACTGGCGTGCGGCGTGGTCCTCGCCGTGCACCCAGGCGATCTGAGCGAGCCGGGAGAAGGCGGTCGCGGCACGGTTGGGCGCGGCGGTGGCCAGCAGCAGCTGGGTCCGGGCCTCCTCATAGCGGGAGACGCTCATCAGGGCGTGCCCGTAGACCTCGTGCGGCCAGGCCTCGTCGACGGGAATGTGCACCCGCTCCATGATGTCGACGGCGGCCTGGTAGTCGCCCGCGCCGATGTGGGCGAGGGCGACACGGCGTGCGATGTCGATGTCACCGGTGCGCTCCACGTGCGGCATACCGAAGTGCACGAGCAGGTCGTGGTGGAGGGCCCCGTTCAGGGCGACGTAGGCGGCGTGCAGCTCGGCGTCGTCGATGTCGAACTCGCGCCAGCGCTCCTGCGCGAGCTCGTAGCCGGCCTCGCCGCCCTGCCACGGCTTGTGCCGCCCGGTGAAGTGCAGGATGGTCGTGTCGTCAGGCACCGGCAGGTTCCCGGACAGCCGGCGCTTGACGAAGTTGTACTTCGGGTCGAGGCGGACGAAGTCGCCGTCGAGCACGGCGTTCAGGATGCCCTGGTCGTGCTTGTCCAGCTCGTAGGTGCCCGCGCGGCCGACCTTGTCGATCTTCGCGCAGAACTCGTCGCTGAGGTATTCCTTCTGGATGACCAGCAGCCCGCTGTTGAGCTTGTGCTGGCCGTAGAAGAACTGCGGCACGGCCGCCAGTCCCTCGCGCAGCGAGAGCAGATCCTTCAGCGATCCGAGGACCACCATGTCGGTGTCCAGGGTGATCACGGTGTCGTAATCACGGATGCGGAAGATGTCGAGGATGAAGTACGCCTTGCGCACCAGGTAGTTGTCCTGGTCGCCCTTGACGTACGAGTCGTAGTGGTCGGCGTCCACCCGGCGCAGCACGATCCGCGGGTGCAGGGCGCGTATCCGGGCTATGGAGGAGGGGCGCAGGTCGTCGTGCAGGACGATGAAGTCCTCGCACACGTCCGGGTTGGACAGCGCCAGGGAGCGCAGCAGGGCGAGGAACCCGGGAAGGTAGTTCTCGTCCACGAAGCTGGCGAAGGCGATACGGCGCTTGCCGGTGAGCGCCCGGGCGGAGCCCGCGTCGGGTGCCGACGTCCGGGCCGCGGCGGCGACGGAGCCGGAGGTGGGGATGGTGGTCATCGCAGGGAGATCCTCATGCCGGAGACGCTCTGGGCCCGTTCCATGACCCACGCCTTCTCACTGGTGTATTCGTGGACGGACGTGATGGGCATTTTCATCGCGGCGTCGATGCGATAGGCGCCGCTCTCGTAGAAGTCGAAGCCGATCAGGTCCAGGGTGGGGCTGACGTCGAGGAAGTCGAGCAGCCACAGCATGTTGAAGCCGCTCGTGGGGATCCCGGGCCACACATCGGAGCCGATGTTGCCGATGTTGCGGACGGGCCAGCGCAGCGTCTCGTCACCGAGGTACTGCTGCGCGCCCGGCACCAGCCGGTTGCGCAGGGAGTACTTCCAGTCCCCGGAGAGCCCGCCGAAGACGAGGCGGGTGGTCACCGGCTGGTCCCAGTTGAAGCCGTGCTTGTGGATGGTGACATGGATGTCGGTCCGCTTGCCGGTGTGGACGGGGTCGAGCTTGTACGAGTTGAAGCGTACGACGAGGTCGTAGCCGTCGATCTCGGAACCCATGGAACTCGCCCCGACCTTGCCCGAGTTGGCGATCAGGCAGATGGACTTCCCGGCGATCTGGTTGCGGAACTCGCCCAGGGTGAGCCACTGCACACCGCCGAACAGCGGGTCCTCCAGGGGGCCGCGCATCCGGTTGCGGCGCTGCTCGGCGAAGAGCGCGACGGTCTCGATGAACCCGGGGGCGGGACGGCCGTGGCCGGCGGTGGCCAGGTCCAGGTACTGGCTGAGCGCCTCCTGGAAGTCCTGCTCGGGCGCCTCGATGTGGTCCATGGTCAGGAGCGCTCCCACGAGGCGGGCCTGCGCTCCGTCCCAGTCGCCGTCGGCGTGCGCCTGGAGGCCTTCGGACCACGCCTCGGTCGGGGGCCGCTCGGTGAAGGAGGCGGCGGCCGGGACGTCCCGGCGGAGCACGGAGAGCAGTTCCCCGCGCCGCTCCTGGGCCGTCCGGATGCCGGTGACCCGGGCGCGGACGCCGAATCCGTCCTCGCTGGTGAGGTCCAGGTAGCGCTCGTACGCCTCGACCGCGGCGGTCGGCAGGCCCATGGCCTCCAGCAGCCGCCCGCGCAGCCGCCAGCCGGCGCGGGAGTTCTTACGCAGGGTAAGAACGGCGTCGGTGATCAGCAGGGTCAGGTTCAGCTCGTCGTCGTAGCCGCAGTCCAGCCCCTTGTTGCCGACGGCGAGGAGCGCGTCGAGCAGCTCGTTGCCGACGCCTCCGCCGGTGACCGCCTTCGCGCCGCGGCGGAGCAGATTGCCCGTCGGGGCCGCCGCCGGCTGCTGCTGTCCGGCCCATGCGGCGAGCAGCTGGCGCAGCTGTTCAGCCAGAGCCGCACGCCGGGGGTCGAGGCTTCCGACGACCTTGCCGCTGTGCACGGCGCATGCGCGCAGACAGTCCTCGAGTTCGGTCGGGGTGACCTCGGCGCTCGGCGGTCCGGCGTCCCCCGCTGCCGAGACCGGTCCCCCGGGCCGGGAAAGTGACCATCTACTGCGAACCCTCGTCATGGTGCTCCTGCTCTGCAAGGTGTGAAAGCCGCATGGAATCGGCAAGGCCTGGGGGGAAGGTTGAAGAACAGTAAGGAACCAATACGACGTCCCGGTTAACCGACAGGGACCGACAGGCAAATGGCGATCTCACCGAACATGAGTACTCAGGGGGACGTCTTAGGGTGCTCATAGACGCCTCTTCTCCGACCCGGGCGCATTCGGTCAGGAGTACGCAAAACAGACCCGTGCATGAGGGGGACCAGCGTGACCGAAACGGTCGTGAGTACAGCCAAGCCGCAGCCCGCCAAGGCCGCGGCCATTCCGGACCAGAGTGCTCCGGCCGCTCCTCCGCGGGCGAAGTCCTCGGGTGGCCGGCTGCGCGCCCTCGACGGGCTGCGACTCGTGGCGGCGCTGATGGTGGCGCTCTACCACTACGGCGGCCGCGGCGGCGACGTCACCACCGCCTGGGGGAAGTCGGCGAAGACGCTGTTCCCGACACTGCACTCGTGGTTCGCCTACGGCTGCCTCGGCGTCCAGGTCTTCTTCATCATCAGCGGCTTCGTCATCTGCATGAGCGGCTGGGGGCGGCCGCTCCGCTCGTTCTTCGCATCGCGCGCCGCGCGTCTGCTGCCCGCCTACTGGGCGGCGGTGATCATCGTGACCGCGGTGTTCGCCCTGCCGATGGTCGTCTACAAGACCGTCTCACCAAGTGACGCACTGGTGAACCTGACGATGCTCCAGCAGCCCCTGGGCGCCCAGCGTGTGCTGGGCGTGTGTTGGACGCTTTGGGCGGAAATTCGGTTCTATGCCCTTTTCGCCCTGTGTATCGTGCTGCCCGGCGCGAACCGCCGGCGGGTGATCATGTTCTGTGCCGGCTGGACGCTGGCGGCGGCGATCACGCACGCCTCGAAGAACCCGCTGCTCGAGATCGTCCTGATGCCCGAGTACGCGCCGTTCTTCGTCGGCGGTGTCGGGCTGTACCTGGTGTACCGGAACCGCAAGGACGCGTACGCCTGGGGCATCGTGGCCGTGAACTGGCTGATCGGCCAGCACTACGCGGTGCAGAGCCTGTGGCACCACCACAACGCGCACGAGTTCTCCTACCGCAGCGCCTACGGCATCATCGCGGTCGTCACCTTCGGCTTCCTCGCGGTCACCGTGATCGCGCTGGGCTGGCTCAGCTGGGCCAACTGGCGCTGGCTGACCGTCGCCGGCGCACTGACGTACCCGTTCTACCTCGTCCACGAGCATCTCGGATGGGTCGTCATCAAGGAACTGCACCGAGGGCTGCACATCCCGCCGTGGGGGACCTTCGCGCTGACCATCGCCTCGATGCTGGTGCTGGCGTGGCTGCTGAACCGGTGCGTGGAGGAGTGGCTGACCCCGAAGCTGCGGACCGCCCTCTCGAAGCCCCAGCTGTAGCCGGAGGGGGGCGACCGTCAGGCGCTGGCGAGGGACAGCTTGACGGCGAACCCCAGGAACAGCGCGCCCGCGGCCGAGGTGGCCCCTGCCGACAGCCGCTTGCGGCGGCGGAAGGCCTCGGCCAGCCGGGTGCCGCTGAATATCAGCGCGCTGAGGTAGAGCACGCTGGCGAGCTGCGCGAAGACGCCGAGCACGACGAAGGACAGCGCCGGGTAGGCGTACCCGGGGTCGACGAACTGCACGAAGAAGGCGACGAAGAACAGGATCGCCTTGGGGTTGAACAGGCTGACGACCAGCGCGCGGCGGTAGGGCCGCTCCCCGGCGGGGCCGGCGGGGGCCGGGACGTGCTCCACGGTCTTCTCCCGCCGCGTCCGCCACATTCCCCAGGCGGCCCGCAGCATCCCGATCGCGAGCCACGTCAGATAGCCGGCGCCCGCGTACTTCACGATGCCGAACAGCACCGCGTTCGCCTGGAGCAGGGAGGCGACGCCGGCCGCGGACAGTGTCATCAGCACGGTGTCCCCGCACCAGACACCGGCCGCCGCGGTGTACCCCGCCCGCACCCCGCGCCGGGCGGCAACGGACAGGACGTACAGGGAGTTGGGACCGGGCAGGAGCACGATCAGGACGAGTCCTGCCAAATAGGTGGGGAGATCGATGACACCGAACATGGAAAGGAGTGTCGCACGGGGATACGACACTCCGGTCCGGGTTTCGGGGGGCGAGACGGTCAGCCGTCGCCGTCGAGGAGGGTGTCGACGGCGAGTTCGACACGAACGCCGACACTCTCCGGCACGGCCACACCCTGACCCCGCTTGAAGCTAAGCGGGGCCAGGGTGGTTGCCGTCGACCGGGTCGGTGTAGAGAGGCACGAGGTTGCCCAGGTCAGAAGACGTCCGAGGGCACGTACGTCCCCCACACCTCGCGCAGCGCGTTGCACACCTCGCCCACCGTGGCGCGGGCCTTGAGGGCGTCCTTCATCGGGTACAGCACGTTGTCCTCCCCCTGGGCGGCCTTCTTCAGGGCCTCCAGTGCCAAGTCCACCGCCGACTGGTCGCGCTCGGCGCGCAGCTTGGCGAGGCGCTCCGCCTGCTGGGCCTCGATGGCCGGATCGACCCGCAGCGGCTCGTACGGCTCCTCCTCGTCCAGCTGGAACCGGTTGACGCCGACGACGACCCGCTCAGCGGCGTCCGTCTCCTGCGCGATGCGGTAGGCGTTGCGCTCGATCTCGTTCTTCTGGAAGCCGTGCTCGATCGCCGACACCGCGCCGCCGAGGTCCTCGACCTTCTGCATCAGCTCCAGCGTCGCCGCCTCGACCTCGTCGGTCATCTTCTCGATCACGTAGCTGCCCGCGAAGGGGTCGACCGTCGCCGTGACGTCCGTCTCGTAGGCGAGCACCTGCTGGGTGCGCAGGGCCAGGCGCGCGCTCTTGTCCGTCGGCAGCGCGATGGCCTCGTCGAAGGAGTTGGTGTGCAGCGACTGGGTACCGCCGAGGACCGCGGCCAGGCCCTGGACGGCGACCCGGACCAGGTTCACCTCGGGCTGCTGCGCCGTCAGCTGGACACCCGCCGTCTGGGTGTGGAAGCGCAGCATCATCGACTTCGGGTTCTTGGCCCCGAACTCCTCCTTCATGACGCGCGCCCAGATCCGGCGGGCCGCGCGGAACTTGGCGACCTCTTCCAGGATCGTCGTGCGCGCCACGAAGAAGAAGGACAGCCGCGGTGCGAAGTCGTCCACATCCATGCCCGCGGCGACCGCGGTGCGGACGTACTCGATGCCGTCCGCCAGCGTGAACGCGATCTCTTGCGAGGGAGAGGCGCCCGCCTCGGCCATGTGGTAGCCGGAGATCGAGATCGTGTTCCACTTCGGGATCTCGGCCTTGCAGTACTTGAAGATATCCGCGATGAGGCGCAGCGACGGCTTGGGCGGGAAGATGTACGTCCCGCGCGCGATGTACTCCTTGAGCACGTCGTTCTGGATGGTGCCCGTCAGCTTGTCGGCGGAGACGCCCTGCTCCTCCGCGACGAGCTGGTACAGGAGCAGCAGCAGTGCGGCCGGTGCGTTGATCGTCATGGACGTGGACACCTTGTCCAGCGGGATCCCGCCGAACAGCACCCGCATGTCGTCGACCGAGTCGATCGCGACGCCCACCTTGCCGACCTCGCCGTGCGCGATCGGAGCGTCGGAGTCGTGGCCCATCTGGGTGGGCAGGTCGAAGGCGACCGAAAGGCCCATCGTGCCGTTCGCGATCAGCTGCTTGTAGCGCGCGTTGGACTCCGTCGCCGTGCCGAAACCGGCGTACTGACGCATCGTCCAGGGACGGCCCGTGTACATCGACGGGTACACGCCACGGGTGAACGGGTACGCCCCGGGCTCGCCCAGCTTCCCGGCCGGGTCCCAGCCCTCAAGGGCTGCCGGCCCGTACACCGGCTCGATGGGCAGTCCGGACTCCGACTCGCGCGCCATGGTGTGTGCCTCCGCGTTGCTCTGTTACTCGGCTTGGTGGCCTGGCTCGGTTACTCGCCAGTACAGACGACCCTCGCGACGGACTGTAGCGGCGGCCGTGCGCCCGGTGGAGTGCCGCCCGCTGGGACCTTGCTCACAACCATGCAGCGTAGTTCGCCGGCGGTCACGCATGGGGAGCATCTGAGGGGACACGACCGGACCACGAGGGCCGGTGAGACGACAGGGGCCCGGATGCGCACCAAGAACATGGGCAGATCGCAGGCCGCGGCAGCCGCCGTGGCCACCGTACTGGCCGCGGTCGCGGGCTGCACGGTGCAGCCTGTGGACGCGAACGGGACGGACGGCAAGCACCGTTCACCCGTACACATCGAGATCTCCCGGGCGCCGTCCCGAAGCGGCACGCCGGGCACGACGCCCGCCCCGAAGGCCCCCTCCGGGGCCGTCCTGTGGGAGCGTGACGACTCCGGCCCCGGGGTGCGCGAGCTGCAGGCCCGGCTCCGCCAGGTCGACTGGCTGTTCGACGGCCCGACGGGAACGTACGACGATCTGACCGAGGACGCCGTCAAGGGGTTCCAGGGCAAACGCGGACTGCCCCGGACGGGCCGGGTCGACTCCGTCACCTGGCGACGGCTGCTGGGGATGACGCACGAGCCCGGCAAGTGGGAGCTGTACCTGATGGGCGGCCAGCCGGCCGCCGCCCCGGACCCGCGCTGCATGACGGGCCGGGTGCTGTGCATCAGCAAGACCAGCCGGACCCTGCGCTGGATGATCGACGGGCGGACGGTCTCGACGATGTCGGTCCGGTTCGGCGCCCAATACACGCCCACCCGGGAGGGCGTGTTCCACATCTACTGGAAGTCGCGCTACCACGTGTCCACGCTCTACCACTCCCCCATGCCGTACGCGATGTTCTTCAGCGGTGGCCAGGCAGTGCACTACTCGTACGACTTCGCGGCGCGCGGATACGCCGGAGGTTCCCACGGATGCGTGAACGTACGGGACGAGGCCGCGATCTCTGCGCTGTTCTCCCGGGTGCGGAACGGCGACAAGGTCGTCGTCTACTGGTGAGAAGAGTGGCGTGGGCTGTGCGGGGCGCGGGCGGGACCGGGGGAACGTGTCCCGCCCGCGCCGGGGTGCACCGAGCCGTGGGTACGGGGGGGACCCCGGCTCTGTGCTACGGCCGATGACCAGTCGGCTCACTCAGTACTGCGCCACAGGGGCCGAAAGTGTCACACCCTCCCCGAAGAAAATTGAAAGCTCTACGAATCCGCAGGTCAGACGGCTGCGGGAGGGATCAGGTCCGTTTCGCTGCGGGTGCCGGCGAACCCTGCGGTCGATGGATCGGCGGTCTTGGTCCGGCGGCGGGTGGGTGCGTCGGACGGGGGGCCGACGGGTCGGCGGCCGGGAGTAACGCGACGGGTACGGGCCGGTGGGCGGGCCGGAGAGGCGGCCGTCGGAGGAGCGGGCGGGGCAAAGCGGCCGATGGGCGGCCACCCCGGCCGGACAGGCAAGCGACGGCTCGGCTACCGGTGGGTCACTGCCCGTCGGACGGGCTCAGCGCGCTGTACGTCGGGCTCGGGGACGCCGTCTTGTCCGGGAGGACGGAGGCCGGGGCGCCGGACTTGGCCGTCGGCGGGGCGACGAGGCTGTTACCGCCCGGCCATATGTGGCCCTCGCCGTCGCCTGCGGTGCCGCCCTGGTCGCCGTCGCCGCCGTCCTTGCCGCTGCTGCCGTTGCCGTCCGTGCCGGAGTCCTCGCCGCCGTGGTGCGTACGGTCCTCGCCCCGGCCCAGGACGCCCGTGCAGAACTCCTTCACCCGGCCGCTGCCGCCGGCCGCGTCCTCCAGGCCGCGCAGTCGCCGGGTGCCGAGCTCCCTGCCGTTGACCAGGTCACGGCAGGAGGAGCGCACCCTCGTCCACCATTCCTCGTTGCGGCCGTCGGTGCGGTTGTCGGTGGGGCCCGTCCGGTGGCTCGGGAGGGACCCGGCGTTCGCCTCGTCGTGCGAGGAGTCGCCCTGCGTGGGCGCGCCGCTCGTACCGCCGGGCGTCACCGAAGGGGAGCCGCCGGTCTCCGAGCCGCTGGGCGTCGGCGTGAGCAGCGGCTGCTGGGAGTTCACGGAGGCCGACACGGACGCGGCGGGGCCCGGTTCATCACCGAAGGGCGTCGGCAGAATTCCGGTTCCGGCCGCCACCGCGACGCCGCCGATCATTGCCGCGGCCACCGCCGCGGCGAGACCGAACCGCACCGGTCGCCCCCAGCGGACCTTACGGCCACCGGTGGCCGGACGGCCGAGGCGGACCAGCCCGGCGTCCAGGGGGTGGGCCGCGGGCTGCCGGTGCACGGGCCGGTCGGGCGCCGTCCGCTCGCCGTCGCGGGCCGTGCGCGCGGTCCGGAAGGCGGCCAGCGCCTCGGCCTCGCCCGGGAGTTCGGCGCCGGTCGACAGGGGTGTCGCGGCGAGTGCGGCAAGGGCCTCCGCGAGCCTGTCGGCGTGTGCGCGGGTGTCGTCGTCGACGGCGTCCAGCGGCTCTCCACGGAGCAGACGCTCAGCCGCGTCACCGTCCAGCCACTTGTACTGCTCGTCGGCCATCACATGTCCTTCTGCGTCCGCGAACGCGTATGCGTCACACCGGCGGACGACACCGTGCGCCTGTGCATGTCTCGCTGGGAAGGCAGGGCGCCGAGCACGCCGGCGGATTCCGGATCGGTCTCCGCGCCCGCATCGATCAGCTCCGCGAGCCGTTTGAGGCCACGATGCGCCGCCGTGCGCACGGCCCCGGGCCGCTTGCCGAGCGTGTCGGCGGCGGTCTTGGCGTCGAGGCCCACGACGACGCGCAGCACGACGGCCTCCGCCTGGTCCTGCGGGAGCTGGGCGATCAGGGAGAGGGTGCGTCCCGTGGCCAGGGACTCGATCGCCTCGCCAGCCGTGTCCGACTCGGCGGCCTTCCCGCTCAGTTCGGTCTCGTCGCCGCCGATCGCGGGCCGGCGTCCGCGCATGCGTATGTGGTCGAGTGCGCGGTTGCGGGCTATCCGGGCCGCCCAGCCGCGGAACCGGTCGGCGTCACCGCTGAACCGCTCGAGGTCACGGGCGATCTGCAGCCATGCTTCGGAGGTGACGTCCTCCGCGTCCGGGTCGCCGACCAGCGTCCGCACATATCCGAGCAGCCTCGGGTGCACCGCTCGGTACACAGTCCGGAACGCGGTCTCGTCCCCGTCTTGTGCCGCAAGCACCGCGGCCGTCAGCTCCGCGTCGTCCCCCAGCAACCCGAACTGCCCCTCTGTGCGCTTGAGCCGACACTGCTGTGGCGTGCCGGATCTCGCCGTCGTGATTCTCATCGTGGCCTGCGGTCTGTGGCCCGCTCGTGGTCTGCGGCGGTTGTATCACCCGTATTGCTGATCGTCCGCGGTCGGCGCGAAAGGCACGTTACGGCCTGAAACCGCGCTACGTCCACGACAGTACAACGTGCAACCAACTCGTGACGCGGTGAGGTGTGACAGAAAACGCATCCACGGCGCTGTAGTGAGTACGGGCCGCCGCGCGGCCCGTGCCGCGCGACGGCCGGGGCCTCTCCTGTGGGGGGTGGCGGCCCCGGCCGTTGCCATCGGCCGTTCCGCGGACCCCGGTTGGGGGGATCCCCCGCCCCGGAAGAACCGACACGGACAGTGCGCGCTTTCTCTCCGCCTTCTTACCGCGTGTCCTTCTTACTTACCGTTGGCGGATACGGAGTTCCCGGACGGCTTCGCGGCCCACCCGGTGTCGGCTTCGCCTACATCCCGGCCGACTTGACGGCCTGCCCGCGCTCGTTCGACTCCCCCGGTGTTGCGGGGCAGTCCTCCGCTCTCGCGTCACGTCGGGGCGCGCCGAGTTCGCGGGCGAGACGCTTCAGACCCCGGTGGGCGGCGGTGCGGGCCGCTCCGGTGCGCTTGCCGAGAACACGGGCGGCCGCGGGCGCGTCGAGGCCGACGACCACGCGCAGCAGCACGGCCTCGGCCTGGTCGCGCGGCAACCGCGAAACGAGCTCCACGGTGCGCTCGGCGGACAGGGACTCCAGGGCCTGATCGTGGGTGTCGTGGCGGCCGACCGGCTCGGGTACATCGTTGTCGGGCGCCGTGGCACTGGGGCGGACGCGCCGGCGGCGCAGATGGCCGAGTGCGCGGTGCCGGGCGACGGTCGCGGTCCAGCCGCGGAAGCCGGCGCCGTCGCCCCGGAACCGCCGCAGGTCGCGGGCGATCTCCAGCCAGGCGTCGGACGCCACGTCCTCCGCGTCGTCGCCGACGAGCCCGCGCAGATATCCGAAGCAGCCCCGGTTGCACGATCCGGTAGGCGACCGCGAAGGCGCTCTCGTCCCCCTGCTGGGCCCGTACGACGGCCGTCCCCAGCTCTCCGTCGCGCTGCTGTGCGCGGCGGGGTTCCCCTGCCTGGCCCAACGCTGTCCTCGTTCGTGGCGAGTGGTCCCGCATCCCCACGCGTACGGCACACCGCTCGTGCCCACGCCCAAGGTCATCAGCGTCGGCGTCCACGGAAAGGTCACTGCCCGTCAAGAAGCCTGGCGCGCCGCGCCGTCCGGCGCCCGTCAGGACCCGGCCGTGCCCGTGGCGTCCCGGCACAGCAGTCGCAGCGAACCGTCGCCGTGGTAGCAGCGGCGGGCCTCGTCGACGGGGTCCCAGAGGCGGCCGTCGGGCGTGCGCACCCAGTGGTCGCTGCCGGCCGTCCACCACTCGCCGCCGGTCAGCCGGATCACCACTTCGCCCGCGTACGCGCCGAATCCGCGCAGCACCGTCTCCACGGCGGCGTACGGCGCGCGCTGCCGGCGTATGTCCTCGATCGTCCGGTCCACCCGCCACAGGCTCTGCGCGGAGTAGTCGAGCCGCAGCCGGGCACCCTCGCGCATGGTCGTGACGACGTCGGCGGCCCAGCGCACGGGCTTGTTCGCGGCGTGAGGCCTGGTCAGCTCAGTTGCGTTCACAACCAGGAGAGCGTGGCCCGGCCTCCGGGTGTCACGCCGTCCGGAGGGGGTCCCCGACACCGGTGCAGGACCGCCGCAACGAACCACAGGACGGACACAGGATCCTTGCACCGAGAGGGGTTGACCCAGGTGGGGCAGCGTTTCCCGGGGTTACGAGCGGCCTCGTGCGCGCCGGGACACCACGGCCCGCAGCACCCGGCGCCCCTCGGTCGACACGTCCAGGGCCTGGCGCAGTCCGCCCGCCCCGTGGCCGGTGACCAGCTCCAGTACGGCGACCTGGCGCCGCAGTTCGGCGGCGACCAGCGGCGGCACCCCGTCCGTGCGGCCCTCTCGGCAGGCCGCCACCGAGAACTCGCCGTCGTCGGCGGCGGGGTCCAGCAGCCGGTGTATCCGCAGCGCGGCGACCGAGCAGGCGTCGGCCCACTGACGCAGGGCGTCCACGGACACCTCCCCGGGGACCGCCGCCAGCATGCCGCGGGCGAGCTGCGCGGCCTCGGCCTCCGAGGCGCAGTCCGCCTCGTCCCCGGTCTCCTCCTCGATCCCGAGTCCGGCGCGCGCCTTGTCGAGCCGCTCCTCCCAGTCATGGCCCTCGACGAGGCTCGCCCAGAGCGGGCGCAGGACCTCGTCGTCGCCTCCGAGCAGCGGGACACAGCGATCCAAACAAGCCAGACCGCTCGCCGCGAGTGCTCGCTCGTCGGCCTGTTCGATCAGGTCAACCAGGCTCATCACGCCTCCTCGGAACGCCGCGTGGGGGCGTTTCACGTCTACGGATCCCGCACTTCCCCTTACTGCGTGCAACCTACCGGGAGTGTCACCGGGGCACCACGCCCAGTCGTCCGGGAGTTCGAGGAAGAGGTTTTCGGCCAACTGCGGCTCCGCGGCGGTGGTCTCAGCCGAGGCGGTTCGCCAGTTCCTGGAACTGTGTCCAGGACAGCGCCGGCGTCCTCGGGTCCCAGAGCTTCTGGATGGTCGCCCGCAGCGGCATATGGATCCCCGCCGCCACCTGGTCCTGGGTCTGCGCGTAGGCGCGGTCGCTCCACACCGCGAACACCCCGCCGAGGATCTGCCCGTCGTACGTGGGGGACACCGCCGTACTGCCCCGCAGCACGCGCGGGTTCCACTGCTCGTAGATCCGCCGGCCTGTCGGGTAGACGAAGGTCTGCGGCTGGCCGAGCACGTAGTAGAGGTACTCGTCGTTGTAGTTGATCACCTTGCGGCCCCCGGCCAGGTAGCCGTCGGGCTGCCGGGCGCCGATCTCCTTGCCGGTCCAGTACGCGGCCTCGAGATCCTTGGCGGGCTGCACCGAGGCGGTCCGGTAGAAGCCGTCGTTCCAGGCACGCATCGTCCGGCCGTGCCCGCGCATCACGTTCGCGCGGTCGTTCAGCCAACCGGTCGCGAGGTCGGTGATGCCCGCGTTCGGCCCGTACTTCGCCCTCGCCGCGGCGGCGAGCTGAGGGTAGGACGCGGCCGGATTCGCCACCGTCAGCGCCTGGTACTCGTCACCGCCCAGATGCCAGTACGCGCCCGGGAACACCCCGGCGAACTCGTTGAGGAGGTCGTCCACGATCTTCGCGGACTCCGGCTTGGAGATGTCGAGTGTGCCGCGCGGCGCGGTGCCGTAGACGCTGCGCAGCTGCAGGTCGGGGTGCGCGTCGATGACCGCGCCCAGATGTCCGGGCGAGTCGATCTCGGGAACGATGGCGATGTGCCGGCTCGCGGCGAGGTCCACGATCGTCTTGACCTCGGCCTTGGTCAGGTGCTCCCGGGACACGATCTCCGGATGCGAGGAGGACTCGATACGGAAGCCCTGGTCGTCGGAGAAGTGCAGGCCGAGCTCGTTGTACTTCAGATCGCCCAGTTCCCGGATGCGGTCCTCGATCCAGCTCGCCGTGTAGAACTTGCGGGCGATGTCGATCATGAACCCGCGGCGCGGCTTGGCGGGCGCGTCCTTGACGACGCCCTCGGGGGCCGTCCCGCCGCCGTGCACCTCCTGCTTGAGGGTGCGGGTGCCGTAGAAGACGCCGGCCTCGCCCGGACCGGTGATCCGCACCCGCCGGTTCTGGACGGTCAGCGTGTACGACTCCTGGTCACCGCTCCCGCTCAGGCCCAGCTCCACGTCGCCGTCGCGGGCCCCGGTCTGCCCCGCGTACGTCATGCCGAGCTCACCGGCCAGCAGCTGCCCCTCGTCGGCGAGCGGCGCGTTGTCGATCACCACGCGTGCGCCGGAGGCGGGCCGCCAGCCCGGACCGTGGGCGGGGGTGTGCTCGCGGACAGCGGGGATCGTGGCAGGCGCCTGGGACAGCGGATAGGTGGCCGTCGGTGCCGGAGTCCTGGCGCCGCCCGGCGGGCTGACGGACGGGCCGCCGCCGGAGGGCCAGAACGCCACGGCCGCGGCGACGGCGCCCGCCACGACGATTCCGCCGCCCACAAGCAACCCGTTGCGCTTTCGGTGCGTCTCCTTCACAGGAACCCGTCGTCTCCGGCCGGTCACCGCAGCACACCTCGCTCCACACCCGTATCAGGCCCCGTCGTGCGCATGCGCCGGTGCGGCGCCTGACGCACCCCGCACGTCCGTATCGGTCCGGCTTTCCACCGCACGTCGTCCACCTCCACGCGCCTGTCCCCTTCCGAACCTACGACCCCCGCCCGCCCCACCTGTCCACTGGACGCACCGGGACTCTCCCATCCGGGTGATTTCCGGGCAGCGCCTGGACGGGCACCCGACCGCCGCGGATAACGTGGCGCCGGTTTCCCGCACACTCCCCTGCCGACCCGCATGTGGCGTCCGCCCGACGCCGCGCCCGCCACTCGCCGAGGACCCACGCTGCCTTCGCACCGTCCCCCGCACCTCCCCGGCTCCACCGCCCTCCCGGCGCAACGCCGCAGCAAGGCCCCCACGGGTCTTGCGCGGTTCAACTCCGCGCCCGCCGAGGACGTCCGGCGTGCCCTGCTCAGCTGCTGCCGTAGCCTGCGCTGGGCCGACCGCGTCGCCGACCACCGTCCCTACCCCGACCTGGACTCCCTGCTCGCCGCGGCCGACGAGGCGGCCTACGACCTCACGTCCGCGGACATCGCCGAGGCCCTGGCGAGCGAGTCGCTCACCCTACTGCCGGCCGGTGCGTACTCCGCCGCCCGTACCGCACTGAGCGCGGCGCACGCGGCCTACGAAAGCAAATTCGGACACACGTTCGTCATCTGCCTGGACGACGTGACGCCCGGGGAGGCGGCCGACCAGGTGCTGGCCGCCATCCGGTCACGGTTGACGAACGATCCGGAAGAAGAGCGTCCGCTCGCGGCGGAGGAGCTGCGACGACTGGCGCGAGGACGACTCGCACGTCTGGTCCAGGACTCCCGTGAGCGGCCCGTGGTCGAGCACACCCGATAGCCCGTCCGTGCTCGTTTGATCGCCGGTTCGATCACATCGGCAGGGCCGCCGTGAGCGTTCCGACAACACGTCGCTACGATGCTGGGGGCCGGTGGACCGTACCCGGCTGGGCCCGACCGACACAGAAGCCGGCGCGGCCCTAGTCCCCGCTCCCGGAGGGTTCTTCCGTGCCGGCTGGAACGCTGTACCGCGGCCGGGAAGGAATGTGGTCCTGGGTGGCTCACCGAGTCACCGGCGTCCTCATTTTCTTCTTCCTGTTCGTACACGTGCTGGACACCGCTCTCGTCCGTGTCTCCCCCGAGGCCTACGACAAAGTCGTGGCCACGTACAAGACGCCGATCGTCGCCGTGCTGGAGTACGGCCTCGTCGCCGCCATCCTCTTCCACGCGCTGAACGGCCTGCGTGTCATCGCCGTCGACTTCTGGTCGCAGGGCCCCCGCTACCAGAAGCAGATGCTGTGGACCGTCGTCGGCATCTGGGTCGTGCTGATGCTCGGGGCCATCTACCCGGTCCTCGGCCACGCCGCTCGTGAAGTGTTCGGGAGCTGACGCGCATGTCCACGACTGAAACCACCCCCTCCGGCATCGGCCCCGTCGAGGGCGCCACGCTGTACGACGTCGACAACCCGGCGCCGCTCATCGAGGCGCCGCGCAAGCGGACGCTGAAGACCCCGAAGTCGACCCGCGGCAACTTCGAGATGTACGGCTGGCTGTTCATGCGCCTGTCCGGCATCGTCCTGGTCGTCCTGGTCCTCGGCCACCTGCTGATCCAGCTCGTCCTCGACGGCGGCGTCTCCAAGGTCGGCTTCGCCTTCGTGGCCGGCCGCTGGGCCTCCCCGTGGTGGCAGGTCTGGGACCTGGCCATGCTGTGGCTCGCCATGCTGCACGGCGCCAACGGCCTGCGTACGGTCATCAACGACTACGCCGAGCAGGCGAGCACGCGTCTGTGGCTGAAGGCGCTGCTCTACACCGCCACGGTGTGGACCATCCTGCTGGGCACGCTGGTGATCTTCACCTTCGACCCGAACATCCGCTAGGCACGGGGCTGCGAGAATCATGAAGATCCACAAGTACGACACCGTCATCGTCGGCGCCGGCGGCGCGGGCATGCGCGCCGCCATCGAGGCCACGAAGCGCAGCCGCACCGCCGTGCTGACGAAGCTCTACCCGACCCGCTCCCACACGGGCGCCGCGCAGGGCGGCATGGCCGCCGCGCTGGCCAACGTGGAGGAGGACAACTGGGAGTGGCACACCTTCGACACGGTCAAGGGCGGTGACTACCTGGTCGACCAGGACGCCGCCGAGATCCTGGCGAAGGAGGCCATCGACGCGGTCCTCGACCTGGAGAAGATGGGCCTGCCGTTCAACCGGACGCCCCAGGGACGGATCGACCAGCGCCGCTTCGGCGGTCACTCCCGCAACCACGGCGAGGCCCCGGTCCGCCGCTCCTGCTACGCGGCCGACCGCACCGGCCACATGATCCTCCAGACGCTGTACCAGAACTGCGTCAAGGAGGGCGTGGAGTTCTTCAACGAGTTCTACGTCCTGGACCAGCTGATGACCGAGGTCGACGGCGTCAAGACGTCGGCCGGTGTGGTGGCCTACGAGCTGGCCACCGGCGAGATCCACATCTTCCAGGCGAAGGCCGTGATCTACGCCTCCGGCGGCACCGGCAAGTTCTTCAAGGTGACGTCGAACGCGCACACGCTGACCGGTGACGGCCAGGCTGCGGTGTACCGCCGTGGTCTGCCGCTGGAGGACATGGAGTTCTTCCAGTTCCACCCGACCGGCATCTGGCGCATGGGCATCCTCCTCACCGAGGGTGCGCGCGGTGAGGGCGGCATCCTCCGCAACAAGGACGGCGAGCGCTTCATGGAGAAGTACGCGCCCGTCATGAAGGACCTGGCGTCGCGTGACGTCGTCTCCCGCTCCATCTACACGGAGATCCGCGAGGGCCGGGGCTGCGGTCCCGAGGGCGACCACGTCTACCTGGACCTCACCCACCTCCCGCCGGAGCAGCTCGACGCCAAGCTGCCCGACATCACCGAGTTCGCCCGTACCTACCTCGGCATCGAGCCCTACACGGACCCGATCCCGATCCAGCCGACCGCGCACTACGCGATGGGCGGCATCCCGACGAACGTCGAGGGCGAGGTCCTCGCGGACAACACCACGGTGGTCCCGGGCCTGTACGCGGCCGGCGAGGTCGCCTGCGTGTCCGTCCACGGCGCCAACCGCCTCGGCACGAACTCGCTCCTGGACATCAACGTCTTCGGGCGTCGTGCGGGCATCGCCGCCGCCGAGTACGCGGAGGCGGCGGAGTACGTGGAACTGCCGGAGAGCCCCGCGCAGCTCGTGATCGACCAGATCGAGCGGCTGCGCGCGTCCACGGGCACCGAGCGCGTGGCGGAGCTGCGCCGCGAGCTGCAGGAGACCATGGACGCCAACGTCATGGTGTTCCGCACCGAGCAGACGATCAAGACGGCCGTCGAGAAGATCGCCGAGCTCAGGGAGCGCTACAAGAACGTGGCGATCCAGGACAAGGGCAGGCGGTTCAACACGGACCTGCTGGAGGCCATCGAGCTGGGCAACCTGCTGGACCTGGCCGAGGTCATGGCGGTGTCGGCCCTGGCCCGCAAGGAGTCCCGCGGCGGTCACTACCGCGAGGACTACCCGAACCGCGACGACGTCAACTTCATGCGCCACACCATGGCGTACCGCGAGGTGGGCGCCGACGGCACCGAGTCCATCCGTCTCGACTACAAGCCGGTCGTCCAGACCCGCTACCAGCCGATGGAGCGTAAGTACTGATGGCTACCCCTGTTCTGGACAAGGTCGAGGCGGAGTCCGCGGCCTCTCCGTACATCACCGTCACCTTCCGGATCCGCCGTTTCAACCCGGAGGTCTCGGCGGAGGCGACCTGGGAAGACTTCCAGCTGAAGATCGACCCCAAGGAGCGCGTCCTCGACGGTCTGCACAAGATCAAGTGGGATCTGGACGGCACGCTGACGTTCCGCCGCTCCTGCGCCCACGGCATCTGCGGCTCCGACGCCATGCGGATCAACGGCAAGAACCGTCTGGCCTGCAAGACGCTGATCAAGGACATCAACCCCGAGAAGCCCATCACGGTCGAGCCCATCAAGGGCCTCACGGTCCTCAAGGACCTGGTCGTGGACATGGACCCGTTCTTCCAGGCGTACCGGGACGTCATGCCCTTCCTGATCTCGAAGGACAAGAACGAGCCGACCCGTGAGCGTCTGCAGTCCCCGGAGGACCGCGCGCGCTTCGACGACACGACGAAGTGCATCCTGTGCGCCGCCTGCACGTCCTCGTGCCCGGTGTTCTGGAACGACGGCCAGTACTTCGGCCCGGCGGCCATCGTCAACGCGCACCGCTTCATCTTCGACTCGCGTGACGACGCCGGCGAGCAGCGCCTGGAGGTCCTGAACGACAAGGACGGCGTGTGGCGCTGCCGCACGACGTTCAACTGCACGGACGCCTGCCCGCGCGGCATCGAGGTGACGAAGGCCATCCAGGAGGTGAAGCGAGCGCTGATCACGCGCCGCTTCTGATCTCCTCGATCCGGCTTCAGGGCCCTGTTTCCGTCACTCCGGAAACAGGGCCCTCGGGCGTTTTGGCGGGTTCTCGCTCCTGTCGATCCGTTCCTTCCGCGGTCACACTGCGACGTGGGACGAGGCCGTACGCCAGAGGGGGGCACCGTGGCGGACAGACCCAGCGAAAGGGACCGCCCGCGACCGTACGGATACGAAGCCGCGGTGAAGGACGCCTTCTTCATCGCGGCGCCGCTGTTCACCGCCGGATCCCTCTCGTTGGCCGGTGTGGTCGCTGGAGCCGACAAGGCGTTCCGCGTGCCGGGGCTGACTCTGCTGATGCTCGTGGCCAGCTCCCTGGTCCTGGTCGCGGCCATACAGATCAACTACTACGCACGGCAGTTCGTCTTCACGGTCAAGGACCTCCATGAGCATCTGGGCCACTTCTCGGCGTGGGAGGACCTGGGCGAGAGGGAGCGCACACGGGAGTTCGTGCACATGCGTGAGATGGCCCGTGATCGAAATCGGAAATACGCCCGGTACTCGGCTTACTGCTTCAACGTCGGCGTTCTGCTGCTCGGGGTGGGTGTCGGCTTCGCCCTGGCACCGCCCGACGGCGGAAAGCAGTTCGTCTGGCGGTGGATCGCCAGCGTCATGGTCTTCGCCGCGACCGTCGCGGAAGGCGTGTGGATCTGGTTCCTGATCTTCAAAGACACGGCTGGGAGGCAAAGCTGATGCTCTACGACACCGTCCTGCCCGGGGTGGTTCCGCCGCCTCGATATGCCTGTCGCTCGGCTCCTGCGGCACGGGATACAACAGCGCGGACAAGGACAGACAAAACCTGTTGCGCGCCCTCAGCGGCGAAGCAGAGGAACTCCGTACGTTTTTGAAGCGATACCCCGAAGAGGTTCCGCACTATCCGTCGACCTGCCGGCTGAAGGACGTTCCGACCGCACTCATCGTCAACTGCGAGGACGAGCGCGAAGCCCTCCTCTGGGAAGAACAGGTCCGCGAGAAACTCAAGTAGCCCCCTCTCCGCACAGCCCGATCGGCACCGCCTACTACCATGTCGCCGCGGTCGCCTCCGGTGCCCGGCTGCAGCAGCAGGGCGAGTAGTGCCCCGCACGCGATGAGGGCCAGCACCGTGGCCGTCAGGTCGTCGGCGGTCACCGGAAGCAGGCGCCGCCAGTCACTGCGTCCTGTGAAACTGCCGGCGCGTACGAGTCCCCAGACGCAGGTGACGGAGAGCCCGCACGGGACGAGACCGACCGTCAGCCGCCGCCGCACGAAGCCGCCTCCCCCATGAACCCGCTCCCACGGGCATCACACGTCACACGTCCTGAGGCCTCTCAGTATGACCGTCACACCGGACGGCAGTACGAGCCACCACCGCAACGGGCCCGGACACGGTTCGAGGGCCCGCCCCCGGGGAGCAGGCCCTCGCATCGTGAACCGTGTCCAGCCGCGCTCAGCCGCGCAGCACACGCCCCTGCTTGTCGGTGCGGTCGTTGCTGGTGAGGAACAGGATTCCGTCGATCAGCGCCCAGATGCCGAAGCCACCGCAGGTGAAGAGCTGGGCGATCGCCACGCCGGTGCTGCCGACGTAGAAGCGGCCGACACCGAAGCCGCCCAGGAAGATCTGCAGGATACCCGCGACGATCTTGGACTTGTCGGAGTACGGGCGGCCGAGCGGGTCGACGCCGTAGGGGGCCTCAGGGGTGGGGACGGTCATGGATGTTGCTCCTGGATGTGCCGTATGGAGTCACGAACCGAAACGGACATGCTCCGGACTGGATGAGCCCAGGAGGGATCCCACGACGAAGTCACGCACAGCCATCCCCCCTGCGACCCGCGAGCTTAGGGAGGCGGATGGGACGGACGGGAGTGGGATCGAACGATCGTTCCCATTCCGTGATCAAATTCCGGTCAACTTCCCTGCAAATCAGGCCTGGTCACGTCGCATCAGCCGGCGTGGCCGCCCGGCCGGTGCACGGCTCAGACGACGTTGCGCACCACGGTCCACACCACGGCGGTCACCAGCACAAGGGCCTGTCCCCGGCGGCTCAACCGCGGCTGCCAGCGGCGTCCCCGCAGGCCTTCCACCATCCAGCGCCCCAACAGCGCCAGCGCGTAGGGCGAGGCGAGCAGCAGGGCCCGGTTGTCCATCCAGGCCGCGGCGAAGTGACCGTGCATCAGGTCGTACACCATGCGGGTGCCGCCGCAGGCGGGGCAGAGCAGGCCGGTGACGAGCCGGAACGGGCACTGGGGCAGGAGATGGCCGGGCTGGTGCGGATCGGTGACGTAGAGGTACCCGGCGCCGGCCGCCCCGGCGGCGAGCACCGCGAGGGGTGCCGCCGCCGGATGCCCGAGCAGGGACCTCGGGCGCGGCAAGGCCTCAGCCACGCAGGACCCGGCCCTGGGCGTCGGTCTGGCTGTCGCTCGTCAGCAGGATGATGCCGTCGATCAGGGCCCAGATGCCGAGGCCGCCGCAGGTGAAGAGCTGGGCCAGGCCCATGCCGACGTTGCCGATGTAGAAGCGCCCGACGCCGAGGGTGCCGAGGGCGAGTTGCAGTACACCCGCCACGATCTTCGACTTGTCGGAGTACGGGCGGCCGAAGGGGTCGTAGCCGTAAGGGGCGTTCGGGTCACCGGTGTACGTCCCCGGCGGGACGGGACCGGCGGCGTACCCGTACGGCCCGGGCGGCTGCTGGGGATACCCGTACCCGCCGGGGCCCTGCCCGTAGGGATTCGATCCGTAAGGACCCGGCTGCTGCGGCTGCTGCGGCTGCTCGCTCAAGGGGACTTCTCCTGGGGCCTACGCGGAAGAACCGCGAAAACACGAAAAGATGATGAGGCCGGACATCATGCACGAGGCACCCGGCCGTGCAGAAGCCGGGGCCGTGTGAATCGGCGTCGGGCACCCCGGCAGGGGCCGGCGCGCGGGGCGTCGCCCTGGCCGGATTCCGGTGCTGCGGGCCCTGTCCCCGAGCTGCACAGGCTCACCAGTTGGATTAGCGAAGCGTAGTGAACCTGTGGCAGAGTGTGACGCGCACGCCCGGCGCCCAGGCGACGTCGGGCACCCTCCTCGGTCGGGTCTTGCGGCCCGGTCGACCAGCGTCCGGAGGGACGTGCCACGCGGGCTGGCGGCTCCTGTCGTTCAGTACCAGGGCACGAAGGCGATTGGCTCCCAAGGCTGAGCAACGCTCAGGCTCGCCAAGCCAATCAGAGACGCTGTGCATCCGCTTCCTGCCGGGGATGACGAAGATGCTGTCGGATCCGGCGGCCGGAGAGCAGGGCGGGTGATCACTTTCGGGTGAAGCCCACCGAAAGGATCACCTGCCGTCCAGCCTGCCGCCGATGATGCTCTCGCCACCGGCCCACGGGAGGCCGCCCACATCCCCGGGGAGCTCGTCACACTCCCCGAGTCCGTGGGCGGCAGAGTCGGACCTGACGTCGCGCGCGTCCTCGAGCCGGCCCGGTCTGGGTCAGTTGACGGCGTCCACCTCGTGGCCCGTCAGTTCCACGTCGTGCACCAGCGGTTCCTCCCCGACGACGACGTGCCGGGCTCGGGAGCCGTACGCGGACGCCGTCGCCGCCACCAGATAAGTGCCGGGCGCCGGGACCGAGACGATGTACGAGCCGTCGGCCAGTGAGGTGACCCGGTCCAGCTGACGGCCGCCCTTCGACAGCACCGTCACCGCCGCTCCCTCGACCGGGTCGCCCTCCGCGTCCCGTACGAACCCGTGCACCACGCTCGCGATGCCCGGCTGCGGCGTCTCCTCCGCCGCCGCCTGCGGCTCCACCGCCAGATGCGGCAGCCGCTTCTCCAGCCACCCGGGCAGCCACCAGTTCGCCCGGCCGAACAGATGCATCGCCGCCGGTACCAGCGCCGTCCGCAGGATGAACGCGTCCAGCGCCACCGCCGCCGCGAGACCGACGCCCGCCATCGCCGCGCCCGAGTTGCCGCTGAGCACGAAGGCGAGGAAGACGCAGACCATGATCAGGGCCGCGGAGTTGATGACCCGGCTGGTCTCCGCGAGGCCCACCCGGACCGCGCGGGCGTTGTCCTCGGTGTGCACCCACTCCTCGTGCATCCGGCTCACCAGGAAGACCTGGTAGTCCATCGACAAGCCGAAGAGCAGCGACAGCATGATGATCGGCAGGAAGGCCTGGATCGGGCCCTCCTTGCCGAGACCCAGCAGGTCGAGGCCCCAGCCCCACTGGAAGACGGCGACCAGGACCCCGAAGGAGGACGCCGCGGCGATCAGGTTCATTACGCCGGCCGTGAGCGGTACCACGAGCGAGCGGAAGGCGATCAGCAGGAGCAGGAAGCCGAGCCCGATGATGGTCGCGATGAAGTACGGCAGACGGTCGCCGGTGACGGACGCGAAGTCCTTCGAGACCGCCGTGACACCGCCGACGTGCGCCTGTGCCCCGGCCTTCGGGATCACCTCGTCGCGCAGGGTGTCGATGAGTTGGTCCGTCTGCTCGGACTGCGGTGAGGTGGTGGGGACGACCTGGATGACGGTGACGCCCTGAGCGGGCGGCAGCGCGGCGACCCGGGCCACTCCGTGGGTCTCGCGGATGCCCTTGACCAGCGTGGCCGTGTCGCCGCCGACGGAGACCACCTGGAGCGGGCCGTTGAAGCCGGGCCCGAAGCCCTCGGCGAGCAGGTCGTACGCCTTCCGGGTCGTCGTGGAGGCGTCGTCGTTGCCCTGGTCGGCGGCTCCCAGCCGGAGCGAGAGCACCGGCAGGGCGAGTACGGTCATGACCACCACCGCGAGCACGGCGATCGTCCGGGGGCGCTTCTGCACCGTGGCCGACCAACGCGCCGCGAGACCGCTCGCCCGCTCCGGCTCCGGCCCCTGTGCCTCGAGCCGCCGCCGCTGCCGCCTGCTGAGCACCCGCGGGCCGAGGAGCCCGAGCAGCGCCGGCAGCAGGGTGACGGCGGCGAGCACGCTCAGCACGACGGTGAGCGAGGTGCCGATGACCACGCCGTCCAGGAAGCGCAGGTTCGTCACCAGCATCCCGGCGAGCGCGATGCACACCGTGCCGCCCGCGAACAGCACCGCCCGGCCAGAGGTGTTGAGGGCGATGACCGCCGACTCCTCCGGTTCCAGACCGCGCAGGATGCCGCGCCGGTGCCGGGTGACGATGAACAGGGCGTAGTCGATACCGACGCCGAGGCCGATCAGCGAGGCGAGCAGCGGCGCGATGTCGGGCACGGCCGTGACATGGCTGATCAGCTGGGTGCCGAACAACCCGATGCCGACGCCGAACACCGCGACGGCGATCGGGAGCAGCATCGCGAAGAGCGAGCCGAAGGCGAGGAACAGCACGACGGCCGCCGCCACGATGCCGACCGACTCGGACAGCCCCGCGGGCGGCTGCTGGATCCGGGTGATCGCCTGACCGCCCAGCTCGACCTGGAGTCCGCCGCGTTCGGCATCCTGCGCGGTGTCGACGACGTCCTGCACGAGCTCTGTGGGCACCTCGTTCGCCCGCTGGGTGAAGGTCAGCTGCGCATACGCGATCTTTCCGTCCCCGCTGATCTGCGCCGCGCCGTGGGCGCCCGCGTACGGGCTGCCCACCGCGCCGATCCCCGGCATCCGCGCGATCTTCGCCAGCGCGGGTTCGATCCGCGCCCGGACCGCCTCGTCCCTGACCGACCCCTCGTCGACCTTCCACACCACCGTGTCGGTGTCGCCCGACGCCTTCGGGAAGGCCTTCGCCACGAGGTCGTACGCGGTCTTGGAGTCCGTGTTCGGCAGGGAGAAGACGTTCGCGTAGTCCGTACCCCTGGCGGACGCGGTCGCGCCCACCCCGAGCAGCGCCACCACCCACAGCAACAGGACCAGCAGCCGGTGTCGATAGCACCACCGCGCCAATGTCGTCACTCTCCACGCTCCTTCATCAGGTCCCCCGAGTCCTGGAGCTCCAGCATCCGCAGTGGCGGGCGCGGACGGGCGTTCCGCGCCATGACTCTCAAGGAACTCCAAAGCGCCCACGGACCCGCCGCCGATGCCGCCGCGGATACTGGTGGACATGACCGTCAACGAGGCAGCGCACGAGGGAGCCACGGTCCTCGTCGTCGAGGACGAGGAGAGCATCGCGGACGTCCTTGCCATCGCCCTGCGCTACCACCGCTTCCAGGTGATGACCGCGGGCACCGTCCGCGAGGCGCTGGCGCTCGCCGAGCGCACCCGGCCCGACGCGGCGCTGCTGGACGTGATGCTGCCGGACGGCGACGGCCGTGCGCTCGGCCACGAACTGCGCGCCCGGCGGCCCGATCTCGCGCTGGTCTTCCTCACCGCGCGCGACGCGCCCGCGGAGATCGTCGGGGCCCTCGGCTTCGGCGACGACTACATCACCAAACCGTTCAACATAGACGAGGTGATCGCCCGGGTACGGGCCGTGCTGCGCCGCACCCGCCCCGCCGACGTCCTGCCGCAGCGCCCGCCGCTGCGCTATGGCGACCTGGAGCTGGACGAGACGACGTACTCGGTCCACCGGGCGGGCCGCACGGTCGAGCTGACCCCCACCGAGTACGCGCTGCTGCGCTTCCTGGTGCGCAACGGCGGTCGGATCGTGCCCAAGGAGCAGTTGCTGCGGCATGTGTGGCAGTACGAGCACACACCGCCGGAGTCGACGGTCGTCGAGACCTACATCAGCTATCTGCGCCGCAAACTCGAGGTGCTCGGCCCACCGGTGATCACCACGCGCCGCGGTGTCGGATACGGACTGGCATGAGGCTGCGCACGCTGCTCCCGGCGCCCCGGCCCCGAGGCGTCCGCTCCCTGCGGGGCAAGCTGACGCGGGCGAACGTGGGCCTCCTGGCGCTCGGCATCGTCGCCGCGACGGCCATCAGCCTGATGGGCATGCGGCACTACGTGCTCGGGCAGATCGACACCGAACTGACCAAGTCCCGTGACTCGCTCACCCGTTCGCACCTGACGCTGCGGGAGATCGACTCGCTCAGCGCGGTGGCGGTCGTCCGCGACCGGCTGCTGCCACACAGCCGCGGCGACTCCCCGAACCCGGACACCGTCTTCGCGGCCGTCGACCGGCACGGCGCGGTGCTCGGCGTCGCCGGTCTGAAGCCGACCGCCGCCCAGGAGGCGCTGGCCTCCACCGTCCACGACCCTGCCCCTCTCGCCAAGGAGCCGCAGCCGCGCGACATCCAGCTCGGCGGCGACCCGTACCGGGTGACCGGGGCACGGCTCGCCGACGGCACATACGTCCTGCTCGCCCGGTCGACCGGTGT
Organism: Streptomyces sp. NPDC001156; assembly: GCF_053598275.1. Classification (NCBI taxonomy): domain Bacteria; kingdom Bacillati; phylum Actinomycetota; class Actinomycetes; order Kitasatosporales; family Streptomycetaceae; genus Streptomyces; species Streptomyces sp. NPDC001156. The sequence goes on from NZ_JBSFJX010000011.1 coordinate 100,582, forward strand.
CCTGCACACGGGCATCGCCAAGGCGCTCAAGCTCGATCTCGCCGTCGGGACCCTGCTGCTCGCCCTGCTCGCCGCGCTGACGATGATCAGTGTGAGCCGGCGGATGCGGCCGCTGGAGGACATGGTGGAGACGTCGTCGGCGATCGCGGAGGGCGATCTGACCCGGCGCGTGCCCTCCAGCAGGGAGACGTCCCTGGAGGTGGAGCAGCTGCGCACCGCCCTCAACTCCATGCTCCACCAAGTGGAGTCGGCGTACCGGACGCGTGAGCGGAGCGCCGCCCAGCTGCGCCGCTTCGTCGCGGACGCCTCCCATGAGCTGCGCACCCCGCTGTCGGCGATACGCGGCTATCTCCAGCTGTACGACAAGGGCATGCTGACCGATCCGCAGGAGCGCAAGCGGTCGTGGGAGCGGATGATGGCCGAGGCGGACCGGATGGGCCGCCTCGTGGACGAGCTCCTCACCCTGGCACGCCTCGACCAGCGGCCCGAACTCCGCTTCCGGAACGTCGACGTGAACCGTCTGGTGCGGGACGCGGCGGAGGACCTGCGGGCCCAGCAGCCAGACCGTCCGGTGACCGTGGACGCGGAGGGCGCGCTGCTGGTGCGGGCCGACGAATCGGGGCTGCGGCAGGTGCTCGGCAACCTGGTGGCCAACGTCCGCGTCCACACGCCCGCCGACGTGCCGGTACGGCTCGGTCTGGAGCGGGAGGACGGGGTGGTGCGGCTGTGTGTCGCGGACAAGGGACCCGGGCTTGCGGAGGAGGACGCGGCGCGGATCTTCGACCGCTTCTTCCGCGCGGGCGGGGGCGCGGGCAGCGGGCTCGGCATGGCGATCGTGCAGGGCGTGGTGGCGGCGCACCACGGCGAGGTGTCGGTGCGCACGGCGCCGGGCGAAGGCCTGGCGGTGACGGTGACACTCCCGGCGCGGGCATCCGACCACCGTCACGGGTGAGCGCCCGGACCCCTCGGTGCGCCGCGGCGGCTCACCCGTCCCGGACCACCAGCGCCCACACCGTCTTCCCGTGGCGCCCCCGGCTCCATACGCCCCAGGCCGCCGCGATGTGCTCCACGAGGTGCAGCCCTCGGCCGGTCTCGGCGAGGTCGTCGGCGACCCTCAGGCGGGGTCCGGTCCGGCCCTCGTCCGACACCTCTATGAAGCAGGAGCCGTCGGCAAGGGCGGTGACCGCCACCTCGAACTCCTGCTCGTGATGCGGTCCGTGGCGGACGACGTTGGTGGCCAGCTCGGAGACCAGCAGCAACGCCGCGTCCAGGGCCAGATCCCCCGGTCCGTGTCCCCAGTCGGCCAGGTGGTCGCGCACCCGGCGCCGGGCGAGGCCGACGGACGCCGGGTGGCGGGGCAGCCGGAAAGAGTTGCGTCTGACCACATCCGCTCCTCACCCCGCCCACCCCTCGTCAACACATGGTGGTGGGTGAGGGTGGGCGCCCGCTGTCACTCCCGCGGATTCGCCTCCGCGGGACCGCGCCGGCCGACGGCTCCGGTCCGGCCGCCGTGCGTCAGATCCAGCCGAGCCGCCAGAGGCGGAAGACCCCGGTGCCGTCCGACAGGTACTGTCCGCCGCCGACGTCCTCGCTGGTGACCACGTACTCCTTGCGCTGCCACAGCGGGATCAGGGGGACATCCTGCGCCACGATCTTCTGGATCTGCTTGAAGTCGTCGGCGGCCCGGCTGCGGTCCGAGTACAGCTGGCTGTGCCGGATCAGTTCGTCGACGGCCTTGCTGCTGTAGCCGTTCTTCATGCTGTTGCCGGTACCGACGAGCGGAGCGGTGAAGGTGTCCGGGTCGGGGAAGTCGGCGACCCAGCCGACCGCGTAGGCGTCGAGCTCGCCGTTCGCGTACCGCTTCTGGAAGTCGGTCCACTCATAACCGTGGAGGTCCACCGTGAACAGCCCGGTCGCCTCCAGTTGCTTCTTGAGCTCGGCGGCCTCCTCGGCGGCGGCGCCGCGGCCCTTGCCGTACCCGTACGTGAAGTGGACGGGCACGTGCGCGCCCGCAGCGGTGAGCAGGCCGCGGGCCTTGCTGATGTCGCGCTTGGCGTAGGCGTCGAAGAACGAGGTGGTGTGCCCGGTGATACCGGCCGGAATGAGCGAGTACAGCGGATCGGTGGTGCCTTCGTACACCTTGCTGACCAGTTCCTCGCGGTTGATCACCATGGCGATGGCCTGGCGGACGCGGACGTCGTGCAGCGGCGAGTGGGCCCCGGTGTTCAGGACCAGATTGCGGATCTCGGCGCTGTCGGCCTCGCTGACGCGCTGGTCGGGGTCGCTCGGCGAGAGACCGGCGAGCATGGAGGGCGGCAGCTGGCGGGTGGCCACGTCGACCTCCTTCGCCTTCCATGCCGTCAGCAGGGCGGCCGGCTCGGCGTAGTAGCGCATCAGGATGGGCTTGCCCGTGCCGTTGATGTCGCCCTGATAGTGCGGATTCGGCGTGAGAGTGGCCGACTTGTCCTTCGTGTACTGCGTGAGGGTGTACGGCCCGGTCCCGTCGGCCCCGGTATCGGTGCGCAGCGCGTCCTTCGGGTACTTGGTGCTGTCGACGATCGAACCGGCTCCGGTGGCCACCTTGAACGGGAACGTCGCGTCCGGCGAGGACAGATGGAAGGTGACGTTGAGGCCCTGCGCGTCGACCGAGCCGAGGGTGTCGAGCAGGGTCGCAGGGCCGACGTCCGAGTTGATGCGCTTGACCCGGTCGAAGGAGTACTTGACGTCCTCGGCCGTCATGGTGCGGCCGCTCGGGAACGTCAGTCCCTTGCGGAGCGTGCAGCGGTACGTCGTCAGGTCCGTCCCCATGAAGGAACAGCTTTCGGCGGCGTCCGGCACGGGTTCCACACCGTCGGACTCGAAGGTCAGCAGTGACTGGAAGACACCGCTGAACAAAGCCCAGGATCCGGCGTCGTAGGCCCCCGCAGGATCGAGCGAGGTGACGGCGTCCGTCGTCCCGACCGTAATCGTCCTGTTGGTGTTCTCCTTGGCCGGCAGCAGTTGCCACCCGCCCACTCCCACGCCCGCCAGTACCAGCACAGTCGCGAGAATCCGCATGCGAACCGATCGCATCGGCGCCCCTCCCCAGGCCCTCAGCGCATGCCACTCCCCGGTGGCGCGGATTACCTAATCACAGGTGTTTCACGTGAGGGAAGGGAGATCCGTTGAGATGCAAAAGAACTTGACGGGCGGTTGTTTCCATCAGGTTTCGGCCACGGTTCACGCATTCTCCAGCTGGATTGCCCCCGGAAACCCACAGCGCCACCCGGCGGGCACGGGCCGGGTGGCACCAGGTGCGTTGCCCGAGCAACACCGCATACGAAATCGCGATCTTGGCATCCTGGCACATCTTCCCAGGGGGACGACTTTCAGCCCGGTGGAAACGTTTCTCCATTCGGCGTCGAATTCATCCTGCCGTTGATAGCGGGCGCAATCGCCAAGACCGGTAAGGCCAATGAGACCGCAGCACGGCCCCTTCCCGGTCGTGGGAACGGCCGCGCGATCACGTCCGTCACACCTGCTTCGAGGCCAGTTCCACGATCGTGACGTCCGAGGGCGCGCCCACCCGTGTCGGCGGCCCCCAGGCGCCCGCTCCCCGGGACACGTACAACTGCGTGTCGCCGTAGCGGTCCAGGCCCGCGAGGGTCGGGTTGTCGGCGGCCGCGACGAAGTTGCCCGGCCAGAGCTGGCCGCCATGGGTGTGGCCGGAGAGCTGGAGGTCCACCTGGTGCTTCACGGCCTCATGGATCTGAACCGGCTGATGGGCGAGGAGCACCACGGCGCGTGAGGTGTCGCGGTCGCCGAGCGCCTTGGTGAAGTCGGGGCCCTCGCCCTCGCTCTCACCCGCCAGGTCGTTCACCCCGGCCAGGTCGAACGCGGGCAGTTCCGTGCGCGCGTTCTCCAGCGGGTGCAGGCCGAGCCGGCGTACCTCCTCCAGCCACGCGTCCGCGCCGGAGAAGTACTCGTGGTTCCCGGTGACGAAGTAGCTGCCGTGGCGCGCCTTCAGCCCGGACAGCGGCGCCGCCGCCGGGCCCAGGTCCTTCACGCTGCCGTCGACCAGGTCGCCGACGACCGCGATCAGGTCCGGCTGGGTCGAGTTGATCGTGTCCACCACGCGCTGGGCGAAGCCCCGGCCCAGCACCGGGCCGAGGTGGATGTCACTCACGACGGCGATGCGGAAACCGTGGGCGGCGCGCGGGAGTTTGGCCAGCGGGATCGTGACGCGTTTCACAGCAGGGCCGCGAAGGACCCCGTAGGTGCCGTAGCCCACCGTGCCCACCGCGGCGGCGGCCACCGCGCCGCCGACCACCCGGGAGACGAGGAGGCGGCGCGAGACGACGGCGGGAACCGGCGAAGAGGTGGCCTCCGGTTCGTGGTCCGTCGCCGCCGTCCCCGCGGATACCGGTACGGGCGTCGGGGCCGTCTCCCGCGTCGGCACCCGCCGGTGCCCGAACCGGCGTACCAGCAGCGGCCGCACGAGTTCGCCCACGAGCAGCGCGAGCAGCAGGTAGAGCGACACGGCCAGCCACAGGAAACCCGGCCATCCGAGGGCGCGCTGGAGCCAGAAGGGAGCGCCCGCGCGCTCGGCGACCAGGGCCGCGACGGCCAGCACCGGCCCGGCGACGAGCACCGCGGTGCCGAGGCGCCGGACCGGGCCCGGGCCTCGTGTCGTGTCGCGGACCAACCGGCGCCACGCGTACCAGTGCAGCGCCGCGAACGCGGTGAGGACGGTCACGACGATGAGCACGAACGCGAAGACGGCCACCGGGTTCGCGTCCCGCGCTATGACGTTCGCCGCAACGCGCGCAGTCCGCGCAACCCGATGACCCCGACGACAGTCCCCAAGACAAAGGAGACGACGGCGAGCGTCAAGTGCACCCAGAAGTACGCCGTCGGGTTCCCAGCGTCGTCGAACGCGAGTCCACTGCCGTCCTTCCACAGGTTCTTGACGAAAGTGATCCAGATGACCCAGCTCCACACCCCGAAGGCGAGCAGGAACCAGGAAATGGGGCGGCTGAGCTTCATACGTCCAGTATCGCCGCTCTTGGCCCGGCGCTCGCTCGGGGGTGGGCGGCTTCGGCCGGGACCGGGCGGGACTTCCCGTCCCGCACCCGGTACTTTCGCGATCGTGTTCGCCTTGAAGAAGATCGCCGGGCGCCGCGCGGCGCTCGCCTCCGCAGCCGTGTTGTCCTTCTCGCTCACCGCACCCGCGACCGCCGTCGCGGCCACGCAGAGCCCGTCGGCGTCCGTCACACCCCCGGCCGTGATGTCGGCCGTCGGCGGCGCGTCGCTCGCCAAGCCCGGAACGCAGGTGAACCTCGGCGGCGGTGCCCCGGTGCTCCCGAAGGACCTGACCGGGCGCTCCTGGATCGTCGCCGACGCCGAGTCCGGTGAGGTCCTGGCCGCCCACAACGCGCACTGGCGGCTGCCTCCGGCGAGCACCCTGAAGATGCTGTTCGCCGACACCGTGCTGCCCAGGTTCCCGCGGAACGAGACACACAAGGTGGCCCCCACGGACCTGGCTGGCATGGGCGCAGGCTCCAGCATGGTCGGGATAAAGGAGGGCGAGACCTATACGGTCCACGACCTGTGGCTCGGCGTCTTCCTGCGCTCCGGCAACGACGCGGTGCACGTGCTGGCCGCGATGAACCACGGTGTCGCCCGGACCGTCGAGGACATGCAGGCCCACGCCGAGGAACTCCAGGCCCTCGACACCCACGTGGTCAGCCCGGACGGCTACGACGCCCCGGGGCAGGTCTCGTCCGCCTACGACCTCACGCTGTTCGCCCGCTCGGGGCTGCAGAAGAAGGACTTCAGGGAGTACTGCTCGACGGTGCGGGCGAAGTTCCCCGGCGAGACGACCACGAAGGGCCACAAGAAGACCCGCGGGTCCTTCGAGATCCAGAACACCAACCGGCTGCTGTCCGGAGACAGCGACATGACGCCCTACCGCGGCATCGCGGGCGTGAAGAACGGCAACACCACCAACGCGGGCGCGACGTTCACGGGCGTCGCCGAACGAGGCGGCAGGGTGCTCCTCGTCACGGTCATGAACCCGGAGAAGAAGGACCACAACGAGGTCTACAAGGAGACCGCCCAGCTCTTCGACTGGGGATTCGCCGCGGCCGGCAAGGTGACACCGGTGGGTGAGCTCGTCGCCCCGAAGGACGCGCAGGTGCAGTCGAGGCCCGGCACCACTCCGTCCGCCACCCCCGCGGGCGGGGAATCGACCAAACCGGTCGCCGCCACGGTGACGCAGAACGGTTCCAGCGGCGTCGGGACCGCGCTCGCCATCACCGGCGGCGTCCTGGTGCTGCTCGCGGCGAGCGTGTACCTGGTCAACCGCCGCTGGCCGCTGCCTGATCTGGTGCGTCGCCGGGCGCGTCCCTGACCTCCTCGGCCCCGTTGTTCTGCGTCGCCGTCCAAGCGGCGCAGAACAGCACGAGTTTCGAGGTGAAGTTGATCCACAGCAGGAGCGCGACCGGCACCCCGAAGGCGCCGTACATGCTCTTCGAGGCCACGCCCTGGATATAGCCGCTGAGCAGCAGCTTGAGCAACTCGAAGCCGACCGCGCCGATCAGGGCGGCGGTCAGCAGCCGGTGGCGCGGCGGTTCCACGCCGGGCAGCAGGGTGAGGACGTAGAGGAGGACCAGGAAGTCGGCGAGGACGGCGACGAGAAAGGCGGCGATCCGCAACAGGAGGCTGCCCCAGCCGCCCTTGTCGAGGCCCATCTGCCCGGCGATCCAGTCGACCAGCGCGGAGGCGACGGTGGACGTGGCGATGGTGAGCAGGATCGCGCCGCCCAGGCCGACGAGCACCACCGCGTCCTTGACCTTGGCCAGCACCGGGTTCTCCGCGCCCTCGGGCAGCTCCCACACCGCCCGCAGGCAGTCCCGCACCTGGCCGACCCAGCCGATGCCGATGAAGAACAGCGTGGCACCGGCGATGAACCCGACGGTGCCGGCGTTCGCGACCAGAGCGTGGATGTCGAGCTGGTCGGAGATCCCGGGGACCTGCTCGGCGATCTTGCTCTGCAGCTTGTTCTGCTGGGCCACGCTGAGCGTCGCGGCGCCGATCGCGGCGGCGACGGTGAGCAGCGGGAAGAGCGCCACGAAGCTGACGAAGGTCATCGCCGCGGCGAGACGGCTCCACTTCACCCGGTCGAGGCGTTCATAGCAACGCCAGGCGTGCGTGGTCATGAGCCGCGTCACGATCGGCCCGATACCGGGGAGCTTCTTCAGCCAGTCCATGATCTGACTCTCCCCTCGTCCCCCTCCACCAGTCCTCGAGTACCCCCTCAGCCACGGATACGGCATCCCCGGTCCGCCACGGCTGGTCACCCATTCCGGTGAGGAGCCGCACCGAGTGGAGAATCCGTACCACCATGCCCCTTTTACGGCGATACGGTCGCGATCATGCCTTCCCACAAGGACGCCTTCAGCTCCCCGAAGTCCCTGCTGATCCTCGGCGGCACGTCCGGGATCGCTTTGGCCACCGCACGCCGCCTCATCGCCCGGCGCGCCCGCACCGTCTGGCTGGCCGGACGCCCCTCCCCCGAGCTCGACCGGGCCGCCGAACACCTGCGGGAGCTCGGTGCCGACACCCGTACCGTCGCCTTCGACGCGCTAGACCCGGAGGCGCACGAAGCCGCCCTCGGCAAGATGTTCACCGAGGACCACGTCGACATGGTCCTCCTCGCGTTCGGCGTGCTCGGCGACCAGGCCACCGACGAGCGCGACCCGGTGGCCGCGGCCCGCGTCGCGCAGACCAACTACACGGGCGCGGTCTCAGCGGGCCTGGTGTGCGCCCGCGCCCTCCAGGACCAGGGCCGCGGCTCGCTGGTCGTGCTGTCGTCGGTCGCCGCCGAGCGCGCCCGCCGCACGGACTTCATCTACGGCTCCAGCAAGGCGGGGCTGGACACGTTCACCCAGGGCCTGGGCGACGCGCTGTACGGCACCGGTGTGCACGTCATGGTCGTGCGCCCCGGTTCCGTCCACCGGCGCGGCACACGGGCCCGGGACGCGGGACCTTTGGCCACGACGCCGGAGGAGGTGGCCGCGGCGATCGAGCTGGGGTTGCGCCGGCGGTCGGAGGTGGTGTGGGTGCCGGGGACGCTGCGGCTGGCGATGTCGGTGCTGCGACTCGTGCCGCGGACGCTGTTCAGGCGGCTGCCGATTCAGTAATGCGGGACCCGGGAGCGACCGGGTCGTGCGCTCGGCTCGCGTCGTCCGCCCGAAGGGCGACGACCGGGCCTAGGGAAGCGGCAGGGTGGCGTCCCGCGTCGGTGCGCCCGCCTGCGGTGGCACCATCGCGCCCCCGAAGGCGAACTCCCTCAGCTTGCGCCAGACACCGTCCGGGCCCTGCTCGTACAGCGCGAAGCCCGTGCACGGCCAGCCGGCCTCGTAGCCGGCGAGCTCCTCGTACGCCCGGTCCATCGCCGCCTCGTCGATGCCGTGCGCCACCGTGACGTGCGGGTGGTACGGGAAGAGCAGCTCGCGCGCCACCGGCCCGGAGGCGTCGCGGACCTGCTTCTGCAGCCATGTGCACGCCTCGGAGCCCTCGACGACCCGGACGTAGACCACGGGGGACAGGGGCCGGAACGTGCCCGTGCCGCACAGCCGCATGCGGAAGGGGCGTGCGGCGGCGGCGACCTCGAGGAGGTGGTCCTCGATCGCGGGCACCTCGGAGGCGTCGACCTCCGTGGGCGGCAGCAGGGTGACGTGCGTGGGGATGCCGTGAGCCGCGGCGTCGCCGAAGCCCGCGCGCAGCTCCTGGAGGTGGCTGCCCTGAGGCTCCGGGACCGCGATCGACACACCGATCGTTACGGTCCCCACGTCGTCTCCTGTCGTCGTGTCGGTGTGCGCGGCCGGTGTGCGGGACGAGCCGCCGCTGCGGTGTCCGTCCCTCCCGACTGTACGGCCACGACCATGCCGTCGGGCAGGCGCGGACGGAGTGGAGTGCAGCACCTCCAGGGCGTGCCGGGCCCCGGCATGGGTCGCGGCGGTGGCGGTCAGTGCTTCGCGGGCAGGAAGCCCACCCTCTCGTACGCCTGGGAGAGGGTCTCCGCGGCGACGGCTCGTGCCTTCTCCGCGCCCTTGGCCAGGACCGAGTCCAGCGTCTCGGGGTCGTCCAGGTACTGCTGGGTGCGGTCCCGGAACGGCGTCACGAAGTCGACCATGACCTCGGCGAGGTCCGTCTTGAGGGCGCCGTAGCCCTTGCCCTCGTACCTCTGCTCCAACTCCTCGATCCCGGTTCCGGTGAGGGTGGAGTAGATGGTCAGCAGGTTGCTGACACCGGGCTTCTCCTGCGTGTCGTACCGGATCACGGTGTCCGTGTCGGTGACCGCGCTCTTGACCTTCTTGGCGGTCGTCTTCGGATCGTCGAGCAGGTTGACGAGCCCCTTCGGCGTGGACGCCGACTTGCTCATCTTGATCGACGGGTCCTGCAGGTCGTAGATCTTCGCCGTCTCCTTGAGGATGTACGGCCGCGGGACGGTGAAGGTCTCGCCGAAGCGGCCGTTGAAGCGCTCGGCCAGGTCGCGGGTCAGCTCGATGTGCTGGCGCTGGTCCTCGCCGACCGGGACCTCGTTGGCCTGGTACAGCAGGATGTCGGCGACCTGCAGGACGGGGTACGTGAACAGGCCGACGCTGGCCCGGTCGGCGCCCTGCTTGGCGGACTTGTCCTTGAACTGCGTCATACGGCTGGCCTCGCCGAAACCGGTGAGGCAGTTCATGACCCAGGCGAGCTGGGCGTGCTCGGGGACATGGCTCTGGACGAAGAGGGTGCAGCGCTCCGGATCGAGCCCCGCCGCGAGCAGCTGGGCGGCCGCCAGGCGGGTGTTGGCGCGCAGCTCCTTCGGGTCCTGCGGGACGGTGATCGCGTGCAGGTCGACGACCATGTAGAACGCGTCGTGGCTCTCCTGCAGGGCCACCCACTGGCGGACGGCGCCGAGGTAGTTGCCGAGGTGGAACGAGCCGGCGGTGGGCTGGATTCCGGAGAGCACGCGAGGACGCTGCATGGCGGAGCCATTCCCCTGCGGGTTGTGGTGGGAGCCGTGCGGGCTGTCAGAGGCCATGCCCACCATTCTCTCAGGTTCGGGGGGCCGGTCCGGAACTGGTGGGCAACAGGTGTGCCCCCGGTGCGTCCCTGCGGTGTAACCCCGGCGGTGTAAAAGGAGTCATGACGATGGAGGGGGTCCGCGTGCAGGTGCTCGGCAGGCTGATGGCGGCGCTCGCGGTGGCGGTCACGGCACTGACGGGAGCCGCCGCACCGGCGCGGGGCGTGAGCAAGGACATCCCCGATCTGGCGCTCGTCGTGGCGAACGGTACCGGCCATATGACCACACTGCGCTCGGGGGACCGGGACTTCGTGCTGCTGTGGCAGCTCCTGGCCCCGACGGAGACCAGGACCGAGCGGGTACCGGACGCATGGGCCCAGGGGAGCTACCCGCGGGTGCGGGCCACCGTGACGTGGGCGCTGACCGGGATCGGGGGGTGGCCGTACACCACTCGGGCACCCGGGGGCGACGTGGCCGTCGAGCGGCAGGATCAGGTGTTCCTCGCCGACGACGGGACGGCGTGGGTGCGGTCGGATCCGGCCCCCGACGTCGCCGACGACGACATCAGATGGCACCGGGCTCCGCGGTCGGTCTTCGACCGGCTGGAGAAAGCCGGGCTGCTGGAGCCGCCCGGGACCGCCGCCGGGGACGGCTCCTCGGCAGACCTGCGCTGGGCGGGCGCGGGGCTCGGAGCGGGACTGGCGCTGGGGTCCGTCGCCACGCTCGTCGCGGTACGGCGTACGGCGGCTCTCGGGGAGCTCCGGTGACCGACGCCGTCAGGTAGGCCGCGGGCCGTCCGTGGCCGGCGGCGCGGGTCCCCGCGCCGCCGGACGGCGTCCGGTCAGCCGAGATCGATCTCCGGGTACAGCGGGAAGTCCGTCAGCAGGTCGCTCGCGCGGTGCGCCACCTCGTCCGCGATCTTCAGGTCCAGGACGTGCTGGGCCTTCGACGGGGTGCCCTTGCCGGTGGTACCGGGGACGGCGGTCGTCAGGACACGGTCGATCAGGGCGGCGATCTCGTCCATCTCCGCCGTGCCCAGACCGCGGGTGGTGAGCGCGGGCGTGCCGACGCGGATGCCGGAGGTGTACCAGGCGCCGTTCGGGTCGGCCGGGATGGCGTTGCGGTTGGTGACGATGCCCGACTCCAGCAGGGCCGCCTCCGCCTGGCGGCCGGTGAGGCCGTAGGACGAGGCCACGTCGATCAGGTTCAGGTGGTTGTCCGTGCCGCCGGTCACGAGCGTGGCGCCGCGGCGCGTCAGGCCTTCGGCCAGGGCGCGGGAGTTGTCGACGATCCGCTGGGCGTAGTCGCGGAAGGACTCCTGGCGGGCCTCCGCCAGGGCGACGGCCTTCGCGGCCATCACGTGCGGGAGCGGACCGCCCAGCACCATCGGGCAGCCGCGATCGACCTGGTCCCGGAGGGAGTCGTCGCACAGGACCATCCCGCCGCGCGGGCCGCGCAGCGACTTGTGGGTGGTGGTCGTCACGATCTGGGCGTGCGGGATCGGGTCGAAGTCGCCGGTCAGGACCTTGCCCGCGACCAGGCCCGCGAAGTGCGCCATGTCGACCATGAGCGTCGCGCCGACCTCGTCGGCGATCTCACGCATGATCCGGAAGTCGATCAGCCGAGGGTAGGCGGAGTAGCCCGCCACGATGATCAGCGGCTTGAACTCGCGCGCCGACGCGCGCAGCGCCTCGTAGTCGATCAGGCCGGTGGCCGGGTCGGTGCCGTAGGAGCGCTGGTCGAACATCTTGCCGGAGATGTTCGGGCGGAATCCGTGGGTGAGGTGGCCGCCCGCGTCCAGGGACATGCCGAGCATGCGCTGGTTGCCGAAGGCACGGCGCAGTTCGGCCCAGTCCTCCTCGGAGAGCTCGTTGACCTGGCGGACGCCCGCCTTCTCCAGAGCGGGCATCTCGACACGCTGGGCGAGGACGGCCCAGAAGGCGACCAGGTTGGCGTCGATGCCGGAGTGCGGCTGTACGTAGGCGTGGCGGGCGCCGAAGAGCTCCTTGGCGTGCTCGGCGGCGAGCGACTCGACGGTGTCGACGTTGCGGCAGCCGGCGTAGAAGCGGCGGCCGATGGTGCCCTCGGCGTACTTGTCGCTGAACCAGTTGCCCATCGCCAGCAGCGTGGCCGGGGAGGCGTAGTTCTCGGAGGCGATCAGCTTGAGCATCTCGCGCTGGTCGGCGACTTCCTGGCCGATGGCGTCGGCGACCCGCGGCTCGACGGCGCGGATCACGTCGAGGGCGGCGCGGAAGGCGGTGGACTCGGTGGTCAAAGGCTGCTCTGGCATGTCGGCCTCCGGTGCGGCGTGGCTACAAGCGTTCACGGTTCACGGTCGGCCCAGGCGCACGGCACTCGCTTGCATCCGGGCCGCTCCCCGATGGTCGGTCCCATCCCAGCGCGCCAGTCACGGCCCGTGGTCAGCCTACCGGGCATGTGCCACGGCCCGGTTCCCGCGTCCACCATGCGAGCGACGATAGGAGAGGCAGAACACAGCCCCGTACGGCCGGAAGGGGAGCCACCGTGAGCACGACAGAAGCCATGGTCGCCGCGGCCGAGGCGCACACCGCGCACACCTACCACCCTCTCCCGGTCGTGGTGGCGACGGCGGAGGGTGCCTGGATGACGGATGTCGAGGGACGCCGCTATCTGGATCTGCTCGCCGGCTATTCGGCGCTCAACTTCGGCCACTGCAACCGGCGGCTGATCGACGCGGCCAGGGCGCAGTTGGAGCGGGTGACGCTGACCTCGCGGGCGTTCCACCACGACCGGTTCGGGGCGTTCTGCGAGCAGCTGGCCGAGCTGTGCGGCATGGAGATGGTGCTGCCGATGAACACGGGCGCCGAGGCGGTGGAGACGGCCATCAAGACGGCCCGCAAGTGGGGCTACCGGGTCAAGGGCGTGCCCGCCGGGATGGCGAAGATCGTGGTCGCGGGCAACAACTTCCACGGCCGTACGACGACGGTCATCAGTTTCTCCACCGACCCGCAGGCACGCGCGGACTTCGGCCCGTACACACCGGGCTTCGAGATCGTGCCGTACGGGGACATGACCGCGATGCGCGCGGCGGTGACGGAGAACACCGTGGCGGTGCTGCTGGAGCCCATCCAGGGAGAGGCGGGGGTGCTGGTACCGCCGGCCGGGTATCTGCCGGCGGTGCGCGAGCTGACCCGGGAGCGGAACGTGCTCTTCGTCGCCGACGAGATCCAGTCGGGGCTCGGCCGGACCGGACGGACGTTCGCGTGCGAGCACGAAGGCGTCGTACCGGATGTGTACGTGCTCGGGAAGGCCCTCGGCGGGGGGATCGTGCCGGTGTCGGCGGTGGTGTCCAGCGCCGAGGTGCTCGGGGTGTTCCGGCCGGGCGAGCACGGCTCGACCTTCGGCGGCAACCCGCTGGCCTGCGCGGTGGCCCTCGAGGTGATGGCGATGCTGCGGTCCGGCGAGTACCAGGCGCGGGCGGCGGAGCTGGGCGTGCATCTGCACCGCGAGCTGGGCACACTGACCACCACTGGCCGGGTCACCGGGGTCCGCGGACGGGGGTTGTGGGCGGGCGTGGACATCCACCCGGACTGCGGCACGGCACGCGAGGTCTGCGAGAAGCTGATGGACCGGGGTGTCCTGGTGAAGGACACCCATCAGTCCACGATCCGGATCGCCCCGCCCCTCGTCATCGCCGAGAAGGACCTTGACTGGGGGCTCGGCCAATTGCGTGCGGTGCTGGACATCTGAGGGCGGCCCTCACAGGATCACGTGCGGCAGGAAGCGCGCGTACTCGTCCGTGATCAGGCCGGAGGACTCCCGGATGCCGAGCCCCGCCGACTCGTCCTCGACGACCCAGGCGCCGAGGACGACACGGTTGCCGTCGAAGGACGGCAGGGGTGCCAGCTCCTGGTAGCAGCAGGCGTCCTCGCGCACGGGGACCGGAGCACCCGGCTCGTGGACCGTCACCCCCTCCCCCTCGCGGCCGAGGAGCGGCTTGGCGACGTAGCCCGTGGTGTGCGCCAGCTCCCGCGGCCCGTCGAGGTAGGCGGGGAGCAGGTTCGGATGGCCCGGATACAGCTCCCAGAGGATCGCAAGCAGCGCCTTGTTGCTGAGCAGCATCTTCCAGGCGGGCTCGATCCACAGCGTGCTGCCCGTGCCGCCGCCGTTGTCGAGGCTGTCCAGGACGTGTCCCGCGAAGCGGTCCGTGGTGAGCCACTCCCAGGGATACAGCTTGAAGCAGCTGCGGATGAAGCGGAGCTGGTTGTCGACGAAGCGCTCCGACAGTGGGTCCCAGCCGATCTCCTCCATGGAGATCCATTCGGTGCCGAGCCCGGCCTGTTCGGCGGTCTCCTTCAGGTACGCCACCGTCATCAGGTCCTCGCCGAGTTCGTCGGCGGCGGAGTGGGCGAAGTAGAGCGGGCTGCCGGGCGGGAGGAGGGCGGCCTGCTTCTTCCAGGCGGCGATCAGCCGCTCGTGCAGGGAGTTCCACTGGTCGCCGTCCGGGAACCGCTCCTCCATCCAGAACCACTGGGGCGAGGCGGCCTCGACCAGCGACGTGGGTGTGTCGGCGTTGTACTCCAGCAGCTTCGCCGGGCCCGTGCCGTCGTAGCGCAGGTCGAACCGGCCGTACACGGACGGCAGTTCGGCCCGGCGGTGCCAGGCCTCGGCGACCGCGCTGGCGACGCGCGGATCGGTGATGCCGAGGTCGGCGAAACGGTCCGCGGCGACGATGTGTCCGGCGGCGGCCAGGCACATGCCGTGCAGCTCCTCGACGACCTCCTCCAGCGCCTCCGCCTCGGGAAGGGTGAAGACGTAGTACGCGCTCTCGTCCCAGTACGGGCGCAGCGAGTCGTCCGGGTAGCGGGTGAGCGGGTAGATGAGGCCCTGCGCCTCGACGGTCTGCTGCCAGCCGGGGCGGGGCTCGGTGGTACGGCGCTCCACGGGCCGCTCAGCCGCCGCTCTTGCCGTGGCTGCCGAAGCCGCCGCGGTCGACGCCGCCGTGGCTGCCGCCACTGGAGCCACCGGAGCCCTTGCCGGGCTTGGTGAAGGAACCGCCGTTGACGAAGCCGCTCTTCTTCTTGCCGCCGTAATACCAGGAACCGTGCCCGGACGTCTTGACGGACGTGCAGTTCTTGTCGGACACGACCTTGTAGCCCTTGCCGAGGGTGTAGCTGTCGCGGTCGACGCAGCGCTTGTCCGGGGCCAAGGAGCAGGCGGTGAGGGCGGCGGCGAGAAGTCCCATGCCGCCGAGGACGACCGTGCCCGAGCGCAGTTGCCGGCGTGTGTCCGCCATTTCGTGTTCCCCCGTCGAGTGAGATTTCGTTGAGACGTCGGTGAGAGGTCTTCGGGCAACAGACTAGAGAGCGTCAATCTGGTGTTCGAGCGCGCCCCGGCCGTGACACCGTCCCCTACAGTCACTTTGTGTTCTTTGGAATGGTGTGCGCGCTCGGTGCGGCGGTCTGCTTCGGTACGGCGACCGTGCTGCAGGCGGTCGCGGCACGAGCGGCGGGCACCGGTGGGGGCGGGGACGCGGCGCTGCTGCTGCGGGCCCTCAAGCAGTGGCGGTATCTGGCGGGGCTCGCGCTGGACGGGATCGGCTTCCTGCTGCAGATCGCCGCGCTGCGGTCCCTTCCGATCTACGCGGTGGGCGCGGCCCTCGCGTCCAGCCTCGCGGTGACGGCGGTGGTCGCGGCCCGGCTGCTGCGGGTGCGACTGACCTCGAGCGAGTGGGCGGCGGTCGCCGTGGTGTGCGCGGGCCTTGCGATGCTCGGCCTGGCGTCCGGGACGGAGGGCGACCAGGACGGATCCACGGACCTGAAGTACGCGATGCTGGCGACGGCGGTGGCAGTGCTGCTGCTCGGACTCGCCGGAGGGCGTCTGCCGGGGCGGGGACGAGCGCTGGTGCTGGGCCTCGGCGCCGGGTTCGGGTTCGGGGTGGTCGAGGTGGCCGTTCGGCTGATCGGTTCGCTGGCGCCCGGATCGCTGCTCACGAATCCGGCGACGTACGCGCTGCTGCTGGGCGGCGGGGCGGCCTTCCTGCTGCTGACGACGGCGCTGGAGCGGGGTTCGGTGACGGTGGCGACCGCGGGCATGGTCGTGGGCGAGACCGTGGGGCCCGCCGCGATCGGGGTGGTGTGGCTGGGCGACCGCACCCGCGAGGGGCTGACCTGGCTGGCGGTGCTGGGATTCGTGGTGGCGGTCGCGGGGGCACTGGCGCTGGCGCGGTTCGGGGAGGCACCGGTCGCGGAGGGGTGAGCACTCGAGTACCCGGCGGGCTTACGGCAGCACCCTGCACAACGCGTTCAGCGCCTCCGCCCACCCGTGGTCGGGCGGCGTCCCGTAGCCGACGACCAGGGCGTCGGGCGGCTCGGCACTGGCTCCCTCGTGGCGGAAGCCGTGCAGGCCTTGCACCGCCAGGCCCTGCCACGCCGCCGCATGGACCACGGTCTGCTCGGTGCCGGGCGGAAGCCGCAGGACCGCGTGCAGACCCGCCGCGATGCCCGTGACGCGCACGTCGGGGGCGTGGGCCGCGACGGCCCGGACCAGCGCGTCGCGGCGGCGGCGGTAGCGCAGCCGGGCGGCGCGTACATGCCGGTCGTAGGCACCCGACACGATGAACTCCGCCAGCGTCAGCTGGTCCAGCACGCCGCAGGTGTCGGTGGGGCCCTTCGCCGCGCAGGCCTCCTCCGCGAGCGCCGGCGGCAGCACCATCCAGCCCAGGCGCAGCCCGGGAGCGAGGGACTTGCTGGTGGTGCCCAGATACACCACGTGGTCGGGGTCCAGGCCCTGCAGCGCCCCGACCGGCCGGCGGTCGTAGCGGAACTCGCCGTCGTAGTCGTCCTCCAGGATCAGCCCCCCGGTGCGCCGCGCCCAGTCCACGACGGCCGCCCGCCGCTCGGGGTGCAGCGGCACACCCATCGGGAACTGGTGGGCGGGAGTGAGCAGCACGGCGCCCGCGTCCGCCAGCCCCTCCACGCTCGTGCCGAGCCCGTCGAACGGCAGGGGCCGGCTGTGCAGCCCGGCCGCCGCCAGCAACTCCCAGTGGACGTCGAGTCCGTACGACTCGACGGCGACCGTCCGGACGCCGCGCGCCCTGAGCACCGCGCCGAGGATCTGCAGCCCCTGCCCGAAGCCCGCGCACACCAGGACGCGGTCGGGGTCGGCGCGCACACCGCGCGCCCGGGACAGGTACTCCGCGAGCGCGGTGCGCAGTTCGGCGAGGCCGCGCGGGTCGCCGTAGCCGAGGGCCTGGTTCGGCGCAGCCGTCAGGGCGCGGCGGGCGGCCCTGAGCCACTCGGCGCGCGGGAAGGAGGCGACGTCCGGCCTGCCGGGCTGCAGATCGTGGGCCGGACTCCGGACTGTGCGGGGGCGGGTCGCGGCCGGTGCGGTCCCGGGCCCGGGCGAGGTGCGCTCGGCCACCAGGGTGCCCGAGCCCTGGCGTGCGGTGAGCCAGCCCTCGGCCACCAGGTCGGCGTACGCGTCGGCGACCGTGTTGCGCGCGATGCCCAGGTCGGCGGCGAGCGAGCGGGAGGAGGGCAGCCGGGTGCCGGGCGCCAGCCGCCCGGAGCGGACCGCCTCCCGCAGCGCCTTCGTGAGCCCCTTACGCAGACCCGGCCCGGTCGGCTCGACATGCAGATCGAACCCCAGAGTGGCCCAAGGTTTCCCCATGGAAATGGACCATACTCCTGGGCTGCTCCGCTCCTAAGGTCGGAGATATGACGACGACCGAATACGCCGCTGAACACACCCCCCGCATGAATTGGGCCCAGCACGCACCCGAGGTCTACCGGGCGATGGTCCGGCTCGACGCGGCCGCCGGGCAAGGTCTGGACCCCACGCTGCGCGAGCTGGTCAAGATCCGCACGTCTCAGCTCAACCACTGCGCCTTCTGCCTGGACATGCACACCAAGGACGCGCTCGCGGCGGGCGAGAGCGTCGAGCGGATCGTCCAGCTCAGCGCGTGGGAGGAGTCGCGGCACTTCTACACGGAGAAGGAGGTCGCGGCGCTGGAGCTGACCGAGGCCGTCACGGTGCTGACGGACGGATTCGTGCCGGACGAGGTCTACGAGCGCGCCGCCAAGCACTTCGACGAGGCGGAGCTGGCCCACCTGATCGCCTCGATCACGGTGATCAACGCGTGGAACCGGTTCGGTGTGACGACCCGCGCGGTGCCGGGCCACTACACGCCGGGCCAGTACAGCTGACGGAGCGCACGACGCATACCGCAAGCCTCCGCACCGGGGCTTGAGCCGCCGGGTGCCTCAGGGCGAGGCGTCCGGCGTCACGCTAAGAGGTATCCCGTAATGCGGGGTGAGGTGGGCCTTGCCGGGGTGGGTGCTGCGGTTACCGGACGTCGAGTTTGAGGTTGTGTAGTGCTGCGATGCCGGCGACGGCGTGGTTGATGCCGTTGCCGCGGCGTCGGCATTGGCGCAGGATCTGGTGGTCTTTGAGCCGG